>NZ_CP061305.1:300000-433003 GCF_018687755.1 Polynucleobacter sp. JS-Mosq-20-D10 | reverse complement strand
GACTTTGCTGAGCTAGATCTCGGATCGCTGAAGCGAGCTCTGGGGTCAGCGTCACAGTAGGTGCTTGGGCAGGTGTTGCTTGGGTAGCTTGAGCGACTCCCGGCTTAACTTGCTGCAACATTTGCATTAGCTGAGCCACCTGCGGATTTTGAGTGCTTAAATTATTCCCCTGCCCCGCATCCTTTATTGCTTTTGCCAGCGATTGTGTGATTAGCAAGTTTTGCTGGGGATTAATATTTTGACCTTTTAAGCCATTAGCACCAGGCAAATTCAATCCAGCCACTGTCTTGCTTGAATCTATAGCATTCACTCCAAGGCCGCCATTAACTAAAGGGTTTAATACCGCAGGCTGTACTGGTGCCGGGGTAATGAGACCCTGAGCTGCTAACTGAGCCGCCAGCAACTGCATAGGATCGGTAATTTTTGCAGAATCTTTATCTTGCTTTGTAAATCCAGGCAAATTTTGCATACCTAAAGTGCCTAAACCATTTTTAGGATCACTTAATTTATCTGAATTCGTCCTCGCATCCATGCGTGCCAACATCTTTTGATTCAAGGAGGCTAAGAAAGTATCAAAACCAGCAGGCATGACAGAGCCACCGGCAAGACTACCCGGTTGAGCAATAGCCTCATTTATGGGGCTAATTGCTGCTTGCATCTGTATTTGACTAACTGTTGGCATGCTTTCTCCAAATGGAACACTACCAACTATGCATCTTTCGTGCCAGATTTAAAACTTAGCCTTGCTGAGAAGTTATCTTCAAACTGGCTTAGCTCGGCCTTATCCTGCTTTCTTTTGGCCTCTCGGTGCATTTTGTCTACTAACTTAGATAGTCCCCGAGTACGCATTCTGGCCATAGTAGCTGTTTTTAAGGTGTCCTCAGATGCTCTAGTCAAGCCTTGAATCTGCCCATCCATCGCAATGGCGCTGTGTAATAACTTTTCTCTAAAAGCATTGGCATCTTGAATAAAGGCAATCGAAGCCCCGCCTTTACCACTAGCAAGCAGTTGAGACTCATAATCTTTAGCGTACTCAAGTACTTGATCTTTAAAGGCTTTTTGCTGGTTTACCTGACTAGCCACGCGTTTTGCTCGCGCCATAGCTTGATCTTCCCGTATTTTGGCTAAGCGATGCAGGAGTTCTATGGCGTTCATCAGATTTACAGGTTAGGCGGACTAATTTGGGCTAACAAACTTTCAGTTTGATCTATAGGAACGGTTACCTCGGCATCTTGCTGTAAAAAAGCCTGAATTTTGGGCCAAGCTTGCAAAGCAGCATCTAGCTCTGGATCGCTACCAGCAATATAGGCGCCCATCGAGACTAGATCTCTACCCCGCATATATCGACTGTATAACTGCTTCATTCTTCTGGCAGAGAGCAGATGCTCTTTTGATACCACTTTTGGCATTACACGAGAAATTGACTTCTCTACGTCAATGGCTGGGTAGTGTCCGCTATCAGCCAACTCCCTAGATAAGAAGAAGTGTCCATCCAAAATACCACGTGCGGTATCGGCAACAGGATCATTAGTGTCATCGCCCTCTAGCAACACAGTATAAAAAGCAGTGATCGAACCATCAGGGTTGGCGCCATTTCCGACTCGCTCAACCAACTCTGGCATACGGGCAAACACACTGGGGGGATAGCCCCGCGCAACCGGTGCCTCTCCTAAGCTAAGGCCAATTTCTCGTAAGGCCATTGCATAACGGGTAAGCGAGTCGACAATCAAAACTACATGCTTGCCTTGATCTCGGAACCAAATCGCAACATCGGTTGCGTATGACGCACCTTTTGACCGTGCTAAAGGGGAAGCATCTGCAGGCGCAGCAACAACCACAGCACGCTTAAATGATTCTGGCCCCAGAGTATCTTCACAAAACTCCCGCACTTCACGGCCCCGCTCGCCAACAAGGCCAATCACAATGACATCAGCAACACAATTGCGCGCAAGCATTCCCAATAAAACACTTTTACCCACACCGGAACCCGCAAATATTCCAACGCGTTGGCCACGACCCACTGTTAACAAACCATTTACAGCCTGAATACCAACATCCAAGGGTTCGTGAATCGGTGTTCTATCCAAGGGATTTAACATTCTTTGGATGATGGGTGAGAATTGTTTTTCACCATAACCTTTCCCATCGATTGGTCGACCCAGACCATCGACTACTCTGCCTAGCAAGCTCTCACCAATCGTCAGAGGTTCACCTACGCTACTGGAGATATAACCTGCTCCAGAGTTAAAGGGCGTATTTGCTGGATACACTAATGCACCTGGTGAAATATTTTCCATGGCATCAATTGGCATCAAATAAGTGATTGCGCCATTAAAGCCAATGCATTCTGCATCGTAAGTTTTGCCACCCAACTCAGCCAGGATGGTTGCGCCAGAGCCAATACTCATCGGCAAGCCTTCTACCTCTAAAACAATTCCAGAAACGCGCTTTAACTTTCCTTCTCGAATCGAGTAAGGCGTTTGCATTAAATGTTGGCGCCGCAACTCAATCTGATCTACCAATTCATGAGCTTGTAAAACACTCATATTGGGTTCGCCCGATTATCGGGATCCATTTCAGAATCACTCTCTATGCTTTTAACAGAATCAAAATCATCTACTTCAGCATGCAACTCATCTGCGGTATGAGACTCATCTTCGATCTGCGACTCACTATCAGACTGATGATCTAAGAGTGCGGCAGTGGTTTTTGGATCAATCCCTTTTTCCTCTTGCATTGCTGCATCACCTAAACCTAAAGCGGTCTTGACTAATGCGATACGCGCTTCTGCCCCCACATCAATACGAGCACCACTCACCTCCACATAAGCGTGCCCAGGGCGAACATCAGCATCCACCAAGATCGTGCAATTAAATGGCAAACCGGGATCTTCAACAATCTTTCGCCAAGTTTCTACTTCTTGAGCGCGTAAGCGGAGATAAAGATTCTCACCAGGTCGAGGTAAACGCATCAGCGCTTCTTGCACCGCCATGACAAAGGGAGCACGCTCCATTGAGCTGTTTGCACTTAAACGGGAGGCGATTTCAAAACTGAACTGTGTCAGAGGTTCAGCAATTGCCTCAGGCATACCACTCACCGCCTCTAAAAGCTGTCCCAAAGCATTTTGCAAGCGCAGCGTCTCTTCCTCTGCATCTTGGTACCCCGCTTTATATCCCTCGTCATGACCACTTGCCTTACCCTCGTCATAACCCGCCTCACGGCCTTCTACAAAGCCTTGATTAGAACCAAGCTCATAAGCTTCTTTGTAAGCTGCTTCGCGAATGGCTTCGACTTCTTCAACAGTAGGGTAGTAAATCGGAGCCACCTTGGGTGGCTTAGGAGGCTTCGGAGGATCAAAAGAAGGTGGCTCCCATCGCGTTAGCAAGGAGTCCTCATCAGAGGAAGGCATCAGCGGACTTACCTCTCTCCATATTGACTCGACCCTCTTCACTTAAGGCACGGGCAATTGCAATCACATCTTTCTGGCTTAACTCGACTTCAATCACCTTCACAGGTGGTCTTGTTTCAAGATCCTCACGCACCGTATCGGCAGAACGTTTTGCCATATTCTTAAAGATTTTTTCACGCAATTTAGGACTGGCGCCTTTTAATGCAATGATGAGTGTTTCTTGCGGAACCTCTGTCAATAAGGTCTGCAATGAACGATCTTCCAACTCCAAAAAGTCTTCGAAGACAAACATTTTTTCTTGAATGGCATCTGCCAAGTCACTGTTGTAGTTTCGAATATTTTCTAAAGCGACTTTATCCAAACCACCCGAGAGCATATTCAAAATCTCGGCAGTAGGCACTACGCCGCCCACAGTACTGCGACGGAAATCCGAATCTGGACCTGAAGAGCGAGACATTACTTCGTTCAACTCCTTCAGAGCAGCTGGCTGCACTTTTTCTAAAAGAGCGATACGTAAAATCAGTTCGTTACGCAGTTCATCTTGGAATAACTTAAGCAAGCCAGCCGCTTGCGTAGGATCCAAGAACACCATCACTGTTGCAATAATCTGCGGGTGTTCATTTTTGATGAGCTCGTACAGAACATCTGACTCCATGCGCTTCAGAGTTTCGATACCAGACATATCCAGCGTAGACTCAAGGCGCCCTAATAGATCTGAAGCTCCCTCTGCGCCCATTGCTTTGGTAAGCATGTTTTGCATAAAGTCATCAGTATCAAATGCAACTTGGGTGTTGTTAGAGCTGACATCCTTAAATTGCCGCAGCACTTCCAACACCAAATCTCTACTTAAGGAACGCACTACGGCCATCTTTCCTGAGAGGCGTTGCACTTCAAAAGGAGTCATGCCGCGCATCACGTTAGCGGCAGATTCAGCACCAACCGCCAAAAGAATTACAGCAGCACGAGAAGCGCCATCCAAATCATCGAAAGAAATCGTACCGCCAACAGGGGCAGCTTTGACACCCTCTTTCAGAGCCTCTGCTATCGATAACGATTTTTCTACGGGAGCTTCATCAGCCAAAACAGATTCTCCTCATGTTATGCGGCTGGCGCAGCTTCAGCCGCGCCTGCATTTTGCTTTGCCGCATCTTCAGACAGCCACTCTTTGAAAATTGCAGAAACTGCTCTAGGATTATTTTCCACAAAATCCTTAGCGTACTGAAGTAGTTCGTCGTACTCTTGCTTCTTCTCTTCGTCGATCCGTTTACGCTCTTCCTCTGTCCGTTTGCGCTCTTCCTCAGCTCTAGTTCGCTCTTCTTCTTCAGCAAGGCGCTGGCGCTCGCGCAACAACTCGACCTCCATGCGGCGCTTTTCACGCGCCCGAGGATCCATCTGCGCCATTTCCGCTTTAATCTTCTCGTCAAACTCTTCCTCAATACGCTGCTCTTCCAGAACTTCGTCCTTTTTCGGAGGAAAGAGTAAGGGGCGCACGACTCCAAAAAATATTAAACCAAGCGAACCTAAAATAATTGCAAACTTGAAGAATTCTTTACTTAACTCAATGATTCCAGGCTGCTTATAAAACGGCGGCTCATCACTCACCTCCACCTTAAATGGAATGTTTGCAACGCTGACACTATCGCCACGACGTTCCGAAAAGCCGACTGCATCCCTCACTAAATTATTGATTTGATCAAGCTCTTTAGCGTTATATGGAATTGGCTTACGTGGCTTACCATCCTTGTCTACACCAGCGGGTTGTTTATAGTTCACCACCACGCCAGCAGAAACTCTTCTGACTTGACCTTTTTCAGACTTAATTCTCTGAATAGCGCGGTCAAGCTCGTAATTGATCGTGGCATCTTTTTTAATATTGCTGGTGCTCGATCCTGAACTAGTGGGAGGTGCGTTGAGATTTTGTGGTCCCGCTCCACCCGTAGCCGCTTGAGTATTGATCGGCGCTTGCCCAGCACCCGGCGCTTGATTGGTTAAAGCGCCAGGAACACCAGAGGTAGTCGAGCTGGGAGTGGCAGCCTCATTGGTTTGTTGACTGCGAATCGAAGACTGATTGGGTGGCGAATTACGGCCAAAAGTTTCTTCAGTTCTTTCTAGCTCGCCAAAATCCATATCCACTGTTACTTGCGCTCGGACATTTTCCTTACCAGTGACAGGCTCCAAGATCGATTGAACTCGTTTGGATAGCGCGCCCTCGAGTTCGGCAACATACTTCAATTGCGTGCTGTCTAACCCTGCAAGACGCTGTGCATTAGGCGCAAGCAAACTGCCTTCTGAATCAACAATCGTAACATTTGCGGGTCCAAGATTTGGAACAGAAGAGCCCACTAAATTGGTAATTGCTGCAACTTGCTGAGGATCTAAAAAACGTCCAGGATGCATTGTCACAATGACAGAGGCAGTGGGCTTTTCCTGCTCACGCATAAAAGCGGTTTGCTTTGGAATCGCTAGCATAACTCTGGCAGATTTAACTTGTGCTAAGGAGCTAATACTGCGGGCTAACTCACCTTCTAAGCCTCGCTGGTAATTGACCTGCTCTACGAACTGGCTGGTTCCCATTTTTTGGTTTTCGAGTAACTCAAAACCCACATTACCAGCCTTAGGTAAGCCTTGGCCCGCCAAACGGAGACGGGTTTCATAAACAGCAGATTCGGGTACTAGTATGGCTGCCCCACCCTCGGTGAACTTGTAAGGCACATTCATTTGTTGTAAAGCCGCTACGATCGCCGCCCCATCTCGCTCATTAATGCTCGAAAACAAAATACGGTAGTCGTCCTTACTTTTTCCAGAGACAGAGACAAATACGAGTACTGCAATCACCAAAAATACTGCTGCTGACAAAATCAGGCGTTGCTGAGCGTTGAGTGCTTTAATGCGATTTTGTAGACCTAACAAACTTTGAGGGAGTACTGCACCGCCCGCGCTAAAAGCGCTGGATGGGGCTACCGGGGCTGCGGCAACCTGCGAGCCAATATTGACTACTGCCGCATCTCGTTCGCTTTCCTGTATTCCGGGTTGCGTTTCTTCACTCAATTTTGATAGATTCCGTCATGTCAGGGCTGATTCTGAAAGTGATCATAACACTATATATAGAACATTTTTGCCTATTTTGCCTAAATGTTGATATCCTTAAGTCCTATTTTATAAAAAACGGCAAATATTGCCTACTCATCACATCCCTTAAAAAATCGCTCATTGACCCCAGATACCAGCAAATTACCTCCCGAGCAGGACACGCTAGATGCCACTAAACATCTGGAGGAGGCTTTTGCCATTTTCTACGCGGAATCCCAGAAGCTCGAGGCCCAACAAACTGCCCTGCAGGACAAGATCAACGAGCTTAGTAGCGAACTCCAAAAGTCGAATCAACGCTTGGCGATTTTGCTCAATGCCATTCCAGCAGGCGTTATCTTGCTGGAAAACGAAGTGGTTTTATTACACAACCCAGCAGTGCTGATATTTCTTCCCAAATTAAAACCAGGGGCAACTTTTGAAATTCCGTCAGATTGGCTAGCCTCTATCACGCCAGGGGAATATGTCATTGCAGAAAAGGGTGTTCATCAGCGCTTACAAAAAACGGTGCAAGTCATTCGGATCAACGAAGGCTCGCGCAGTTTTATTCAAATTCAAGATATCACAGCCAATATTTTGCGACATGAAGAAACGCAACGAGAAAATCGTTTGGCGGCAATGGGGCGCATGGCCGCTGGCATCGCCCATCAGTTTCGTACGCCGCTAGCAACCGCCCTACTTTACGCCTCCCATCTTTGTGATGGAGAGATTAATGCCGATACAGCCAAAGAGTTTGCTGATCGCCTGCGTAAACAATTATTAGATCTTGAGAAACTATCCCAAGACATGTTGCGCTTTATTTCAAATAAACCAAATAAGACAGTATTAGTCAATGCTACCCAAATCATTGAAGAGGCTCAAGCAAGTATTCAGTTTCTCTTTAAAGCCAAGGAAGTCAGTTTGTCGGTCTCCACTACCAATATCAATCAAGGAAATTTATTGGTAGAGCCCAAAGCAATATCTAATGCCATTGTTGCAATCCTGGAAAATGCGCTCGCAGTTTCTAAAGCAAATGAGACGGTCAGTTTGATAGCTACCAGCGATCAGCAAATGCTAACGATTACGATTTCTGATCAAGGCCCAGGCATCCCAAGGGAGATGCTCAATTCCTTATTTGAACCCTTTGCCACCACTAGCGCCAATGGCACAGGGCTTGGTCTTTCTATTGCAAAAAATACCATTGAAACGCACCGAGGCAGTATCAGCGCGGAGAGCTCTAAACACGGGGCAGTCTTTAAGATCAACCTCCCTTATGACCAATCATCCTTAATTCATTAACCCAGAAAACTTCTATGCGTGCCAGCGACCCAAATCCATTTCCTGTGATCTTAATTGAAGATGATGAGGACCTCAGAGAGGCAATTGCCGTCACTTTACGCATGAATAAGATCGACTTTGTGACACACCAACGTGCTGAAACAGTCATACCTTTACTACGTGCAGATCTAAAAACTGTTTTAGTGACCGATTACAAATTACCAGGAATGACTGGATTAGATTTACTGAAGATCACTCAAAAAGAATGTCCTGATCTTGCGGTTGTCATCATGACGGCCTTTGCAGATGCCAAACTAGCTGTAGAAGCCCTGCGGGCCGGTGCAAGGGATTTTTTAATTAAACCATTTGTGCCACAACAGCTCATTGAAATCATTGCGCGCAATCAACCGGATTGCATTAAAACATCTGAAGTAGTAACTCCTATTCAAGGCTCACAACTAGTAGGCTCTGAAATTCGCAGCCCTGCACATCAACTAATTGCTGCTGATCCTGAAACGATTGCAACATTTGCTCGCTGCGAGAGAGTAGCGGGGACGGATACGAGTGTTTTAGTTACGGGCCAATCTGGTGTTGGCAAGGAATTGGTGGCGCGTCACATACACCTGCATTCCAAAAGAGTTCATGGGCCCTATATAGCCATCAACTGTGCGGCGATTCCGGATACCCTACTGGAATCGATTCTTTTCGGACATGAAAAGGGTTCTTTTACTGGCGCCACCAAAGCCCAAACCGGCAAATTTGAGCAAGCCCATAGGGGTACACTTTTTCTAGATGAGATTGGTGAAATGCCTGCATCTTTGCAAGCGAAGCTATTACGAGTGCTGCAAGACAAAATGGTGGAACGAATTGGCTCTACCGAACTAATTCAAGCGGATGTCAGGGTCATAGCAGCAACCAATCGTAACCTCCAAGAACAGGTTAAAAATGGTCAATTTCGGGAAGATCTTTACTTCCGACTGGCCGTATTCCCAATCCACGTTGCCGAGCTTCGTAAGCGGCCACTGGATATATTACCCCTCGCTGATTTCTTTTTATCCCGCTATCGCATGAACATTGGCCGAGATCAGCTGATGTTGAGTGAGGGGGCAAAAAATTTGCTGCAAACCCATTCTTGGCCAGGTAATGTTCGGGAACTAGAGAATATTATCCAAAGAGCCGTATTACTAGCTGATGGTGATCAAATTTTGGCAGAAGACTTGGAACTGGAAGATTTAGGCATTAATCCACCTAGGGTGGCAAAAAATGTCATTCCTGACCTGCCCTCCGCTGAAGAGGCCATTGTTGATGCCCCAAAAAGTGGCACAAATATTGCATCTGGTATAGGTGAGATTGGACAAGATATTGATTCAGTAGAGCGTGAGCATATTCTGAAGGTTTTGGCCAAAGTAGACGGCAATAGAACCAAAGCAGTGGAAATATTAGGAATTTCGGCTCGTGCATTACGTTACAAGCTGAAATCTTATAAAGAGTCTGGCTTTATTAATGATTGATTTTGTTAGATAATATGACGATGAGTACTCCTAACGTAGATGCCATGATTACCCGGATGCAAGCACTTGCTGCTGCTGCTAGTGGTAAACCTGTCGCTACAGATTCTCAAGCTACCAATGGGGTCGATTTCTCAGCCATTCTGAAAAATGCGATTGAGAATGTCAACACCGCATCAAACAGCGCTCAAGCAAAAGCTCAGTCTTTTTCTACTGGGGCATCAGATACCTCATTAGAGGACGTGATTATTTCTTTGCAAAAAGCCAATCTTTCACTGCAGGGCATGATCGCAGTGCGCAACAAGCTCGTTGACGCGTACAAAGAAGTTACCAATCTTCAGGTCTAAGGTTTAGTCTTTACTGCACCTGATTTTCTGCTTCAAGCACCCTCCCTTTGGTAATCAGGGGCTTATTATTACGCAGGCCTTTCGAGCGTTTTGCCATCTAACTCATAAGCCCACGCTAGCACCTCTGCCACAGCAGCATAGAGCTTGGGGGGCACTTGTTCGTTTAATTTGAGTTGCATTAAAAACTCGACTAATTCTGGTTCTACTTTAGTCGGGATTCCCAATTCTTTCGCTTTTGCCAAAATGGCTTCAGCAATAAAACCTTCGCCTTGCCCCGTAATACGAGGCGCAGCACTATTCATTTCATACTTTAGCGCTACTGCCTTCAGGATTTTTTTCTCTTCCTTCTCTTGCATTAGCCAGATACCTCCACTTGACCCAAACTAATCCTCGTCTCTGAATCAATTTGCGTGTGCAATTGCTCCTCTAATTCAGCGAAGGCCTGCGACATAGTTGCATGCGCGACTGGATCTGCCTGAACAATTAACTGTAGGCTTTCGCCGAACTGAGTACCAATAATCTTCAAAGGGCCTAGGTTAGGTAAGCCCACTTCTAGAGTTATACGACTGCCTTTTTCTAATTGATTTGGCTGATGAGGATCTGATTGCCAAGCATCTTCACGGTATAGGCGACCTTGTACATTCGGCATCAGTTGACCTTGCCACAGCAAGTCGCCACGCAATAATAGGCGCATTGAATCTCGAATGATTGGCGCATCATTTGATAATTGAGCCATGAGCTCACTAGCTTTGCGCTGGTCACCTGCCGTCAGAAAAGAATCCATTTTTTCCTCGGTACTTCCCGCAGGAAACAGTACTCGCTTCAATTGATCGGCAGCAAAAATACCTGACGATTGCAAACTTTGATACAAAGCACCCATGACCGCTTTTGGATCTTGAGTACTAAGCTTACTGGGATCGATTTCTGGCCAACTCACCACCACACTCTTCTGGTTTAAGTTGGCTGGATTTTGGGTGCTGGGCGCTGCTTCTGGCGCATCGGCAATCAAGATTTCAGAAAGTAATTGGCCTAAGGCGGCGCTTCCTAAACTATCCATCTTGCTTAAATTCTCAGATACTAGGTTTGTTAAATTTGCCTGTGAAAGCTTTGCTGACAGATTAGATTTGCCTGAAGACAGATTAGAAATTTCTAATAGAACTGCTTGCTGAACACTAGGCTCACCAGATTCCAGCATGGTTTTTAATTCTGCGAGATTACCATTTTGCAGGGCGGTTCTGACTGCATTGCCTGCAGCAGAATCTCCCACTGGCATCGGCATATTCAATGCAACACGAGGATCTATTGCGCTGAGACTTTCTACAATAGATGGGGCCGCTGGTGGTGAAACAAGGTCATTTTTACGTACATCCACCATGGGGCTGATGGATAAGCTTGAAGGAATTGGTATTGGCACTCCACCTCCCTGCTAAATAAACTACTTAGCGACCAAAAAATGAGAACTTGCTATGTTCACCTATTCTGTTGATTCAGATCTTAACTTGCTTGACTAAGGCTAACACTGTTGGGAGATAACTCAACCCAAGCTTCGTATAGAGGAGTCAGTGTATTCATCACATCCTGGACCCGCTCCGGTGAACGTGCTACCCGAGCACTTAAAAGCTCTTGCATGGACCACACATAAATGGCACTCAAATTATGGGCAACATCTTTGCCCTTTTCGTAATCTAAACAACCTAGCAAGCCCTGCTGAATTAAATCACTTGCTTTGACAAAGTATTCAATTCCTAATTGGCCTCTTTCTAACTCTTGCTTGGCTAACTTTAAATGATCAAATATACGCTGATGAATCAACACAATTAGCTCGCGTGCATCACCGCCCATGACTGCAGTCATCGTCTCATTTTCCGCATATCTATGAGCTGCTTTTCTTGACATTATTTAGGCATCCAGACTAAATTCATATGCTTCATTATTTATTATTTTGACCGTTAGTTAAACCATTTAAAGCATTTGTTAAAGAATCACTAGTATTACTTAGCTTAAATAGTAATGCATTTAGAGCTGAGTACTGGCTATAGTAGGTTTTTTGCTTCTCATCTAGGCGCATTTGTAATGCAACCTGCTTTTTATTCATTTCAGCCAAGCTACTCTGCTCGTTCTTAATCTGCCGATCAAAAGCACCACCTACAGTCTCAGTGACACCTCCGACTGTGACTGTAGATGTTTTTAATAAAGATGTAAGGTAAGAATCTAAAGTAACGTCCGTGGTATTTTTACTGATTTCTACGCCAGTTACAGGGTCTCTAATGACATAAGTAGCATATCCGACCTTGATTCCAGATGCCAAAATTGCTGACTTATTTTTACTGGTTATTACATCAGTCACGGGATCTTTTGCACTAAGGCTGCTATTAAAAGCCTTCGCATTAAATTTAGCCGTTCCATCAAATTGCATTTCAAAACCAAGATCACCCATACTTAAGGTCCCTGCAGTACCTGCAAGGCTGTAATGAATATCACCAGCCAACATGGTTTTAATTTGTTTCATAAAACTTAAAGCTGTTGGTGAATTGGCTAATGAGCCGTTACTAGATGAAGTGCTAGATGGGCTAGATTTTGCACTTAACTTTTTAGCAGTTAAAACAAGATCATTAAATGCATCTACCAGGCCTTGCATCACTTGGAGGGCTGTATCTTCTCCCTTATCCACGCCAATAGTATGCGTTTTTCCTGCATCCGATTTAATTAAATTAATCGTGACGCCTGAAAGCGCATCGGTGATGGTGTTGCTCTTTCTTTCATACACTTGACCATCTAGAGTGAAAGAGGCGTCTTGTGCATTGATGACTGAGGGTGCAACCGCTGGGGAGCCAAGCCCGCTAACTGAGACTCCCGCAGACATATGGGAATAGCTTATTGCGTTATCAGAACCTGGCTCGGTTCCTTGGATCTTTAGAGCGTAATTTGACTCTGTTGTTTGGACAACGCTGGCACTAAGATTGTCACCTAGGTTATTCACCCAATTTTTTAGATCTTCAATCGTAGCCGACTCTGGAGCTACCCCTGCTGGCGGGTAGGTATATGGTCTTGTGCCAACGGTGATAGAAAATGTATCGCCTGCTGCCAATCCTGCATTAGCCGTGCTAGATGCAAACTGATTAAAGGTAATCTGGGCTGGCTTAGCTACTTGACTCACGATGATATCGTGCTGGCCTTTAATGGCGTCAGCCGAGCTCGTAATTCTAACGACGCTTTCGTCAGAACTAGAGGCCACTGCTGATGACAATGCAGATGGAGTTTGTAAACTCTGTAATGCCGTTTGAAAAGTGGCGACCTTGCCTTTTAACATGCCCAAATCACTAATCATCAGACTTTTGCTGGTGATCTTCTCTTTAAGCGATACCAATGGCTTATTTTCAGCCACCATTAACTGCGACACAATACTAGGCACGTCAATGCTAGTAGTGGAATTAGTGCTCGAGGATGTACTGGATACCGCCATATCTACCTCTGTTAAGGGAATGCGTTTCTTAAGACGAACTTCACCATTAAGAAAGCAATTTTCATGCCAGCTTCAGAGGCATTGATGCGATTTAAGCCTTTTGATGGATCAACGCTGAAATCTGATCAAAACTGTGCGCCAGCCTTAAGACTTCCTCTGAGGGCATCTGTCTAATGACTTCACCAGTGCTGGGATTGGTGACTCGGACCACATGGTAGCCAGTTGATCCGTCAATAGAAAAGTTCAGATTACGCCCCATAGAACTCACAAAAGTTTGCATTTGCTGTGCAGCTGCTTCAACAGCCTGACGGGATTGTTGCATTGATTGACCAATATTCGAAGGTTTAATATCTACGCTGGCGGCAGCGGAAACAACTTGAGCATCCGTATTGGTGCGGCCACTCGCCGTAGTACCCATACCTGGGGGTTGATTGAGCTGTGCAGAGCCTGATGAAACGACTGATGCAGCAGTCTTACCTGTAATTTCTCCCATTTCTTACTCCCTTAATCTAAAGTCAGAAATCGGCCCAAGAGCCGACTTCTTCTAAAGATAAACGCTTATTTCAATAATGACAAGATTACGTTAGGCATCTGATTTGCTTGGGCCAACATCGCTGTAGCGGCCTGCTGCATGATCTGACCCTTAGTCAATCTAGCTGTCTCAGAGGCAAAGTCTGTATCCACAATCGCTGAGCGAGCAGCCTGAATGTTTGCACTTTGCGCCATGAGGTTTTGTGAAGAATAAATTGCACGACCTACCAAGGCACCCATCTTGGCGCGCTCGTTAGAAATGCTCAATAGATCAGCGTCAACTGCTGAGAAGTCACCAGCTGTAGTGTCAACCGTAGCATTGGCCACTGTAAATGAAATCGTGGTGGTCACTTCAACACCAGACTGAATGTCATAGGTAGTAGCGCCGCTGGTATCCAGGAGTTCTACGCCGTTATATTTTGCTTCCTTAATTGTCAAATCAATCTGAGCAATGATGGATTCAGCTTCTGTAGTGATCGCAGTTTTTTGATCCACGCTTAGAGCATTGTTACCAAACTCAGTACCTAGAGTTTTCATACGCAAGAGCATGTCTTGAATCGTGGACAAGGCGGTCTCAGCTACCTGAGCCATACCGATCACGTCACTTAAATTGCGGTTTGCTTGTTCAATACCGAAAATTTGTGATGACATACCCATACTAATTGCTAAACCGGCTGAGTCGTCTTTTGCACTATTGATACGCACACCTGAAGAAAGTCTTTGCACCGATGTAGCCAAATTTGCTTGAGCGGTGCTCAAATTGTTTTGGGCGTACACGGAAGCCATATTTGTATTAATAACGGTAGACATCTTATTTCTCCTAAATTTAACAGGGCTCTCATCAGTGCGCCCCTTGCCTAACCTATTACGGACTTGCCTAGCTAAGTGTTTAGATAAACCTGACTCTGTAATATTCTGGTGCGATTAAAGAATATAAGTCATTGATTTTATTGATAATATTTTTAATCTTTTTAAGGCGTTCGTGCACTTACTTCAGCACTTAGTACGCCTTTTTTACCTCAGCATGATTTCAAAACAGCCTTTATGAGCAGGATGGGGGATACTAGCAATAGGCAAATCTACCCCTAAAATGTACTTAAATGACAAAGCTAGCCTTAGCGGTAATTGAGCCCATTTCTGACCCATCATGAAAGTTTTATCCCATGCAATTTGAAAATCCCCGTTTACAAGCTGGCGTTTCTAATCTGGAGCGTGGTCGCTACGAGGCTGCTTTTGAAGTATTTTTTGACATTGCAGTTAATGAGGCCGACGAAGAGGCTTCTTTTGCACTGACTAGAATGTGTTTTGATGGGCAATTAAATCCTGAACAGGTCAATAAACTATTTGAATGGCTCAATTCCCATAGCCGAGAGAGCAATGGCTATGCCAACTTCAATGTAGGCCTGTTATATGAGTTGGGTATAGGTGACATCGCTCGTAATATCAAAACAGCGGTGCAATACTATGAAAAAGCCATCAAAGATGAGGTTTTGGATGCCTATTGCAATCTGGGCAATATATATGTATTTGGTTCAGGCGCTGACCAAGGTGTGCTCAAAGATATCCCTAGGGGTGTCGAATTGCTCACAGTGGGGGCCAATGGAGGTAGTCGAGTAGCCGCCTATAACTTGGGTACTTTATACGAAAAAGGTACCGCTATTCCCCAAGATTACGACAAAGCATTTTATTTTCTGACGCTGGCAACCTTGCAAAAACACGAGCATGCCCACCGCTGTCTCATTATTTTTGAAAAGGCTATTAAGCAAGATTTCACCAAAGCCTATGATGCTGCAGAGCAACAATTCTGGAAAATTCAAAATATGCGCAAACTCTATCGCTCAATCTAGCCATTTGCACCACTTAGTTGCACTCATAAAAACACCCTTCCTGAGCACAAAAAGGTAGCTTTTTCACCACCAAATTGAATCTGGGGGCAAACTTAGTCTACCCAAGATCATGACCAGCAGGTCATGAGGAAATTTTTGCCTTTTTGCACACTTTTGGAACTTTTTTACCCCTTTTCTTCGTGCGGATGGGGTATATTTAGTGGCAAATATTTCCTTTCACACCATATATAGTGTTTTTGTAACTTTTTTACTTTTAAGGCATTTTTTGAAGGCTTTCTTCAGGTCCTTTTGTTTAGCTTTACTAATTAAGATATGAAGATCTTAGGTTTTGACCTCACTAAGCTAAGGCCATCGGCTCAAGGGGCTATCCCCGTCTTAGTGTTGCTCGTCTTAATTATGATGCTGGTGCCTTTGCCAGCAATTCTCTTAGACGTTCTGTTTACCTTCAATATTGCTCTATCGATCATCGTCCTTTTTACGGCGATCAATATTAAAACCTTTAAAGACTTTGTTGCCTTTCCGACAGTACTGCTACTAACCACATTACTGCGCCTTTCCCTCAACGTAGCCTCCACCAGAATTGTATTGATGGAAGGCTACAAAGGTACCGATGCTGCTGGAAAAGTAATTGAAGCTTTCGGGGTGTTCTTAATTGGGGGTAATTTTGCCGTTGGTATCGTGATCTTTATCGTGATCACCATCATTAACTTTGTGGTCATCACTAAAGGTTCAGGTCGAGTAGCAGAAGTTTCTGCCCGTTTTGCTTTGGATTCGATGCCTGGTAAACAAATGGCGATTGATGCTGACCTGAATGCTGGCCTGATTCAACAAGAAGAGGCGAAATCTCGGCGCGCTGATGTTGCGCAAGAAGCGGACTTTTTTGGTTCCATGGATGGTGCCTCTAAGTTTGTACGGGGCGATGCTATGGCAGGCATCATGATTTTGGTCATTAACCTCATCGGCGGCTTATTAATTGGGGTTTTGCAACACAACATGGACTTTGGCAAAGCCTTAGCTACATTTGCCTCTCTGACCATTGGTGATGGTCTAGTTGCACAAATACCCGCACTCATTATTTCTACTGCTGCCGGTATTTTAGTGACTCGCGTTGCTACAGAAGATGACTTCTCTGGGCAAGTTTCTAAACAATTCGAAGCTAACAGTAGCGCTTTAGGAGTAGTCGCTGGGGTACTAGCGATATTGGGTGTTTTGCCTGGCATGCCTCACTTTATCTTTTTGGGCTTTGCCACTCTCTTTGGTGGTTTAGCCTACTTGGCCCATCAAAAAATCAATCGCAATGCCAAAGCAGCTGAACTAGCTGCCTCACAACCAGCTGCTGTCAGTGAAGAGTTGGAATGGAAAGATGTTCCGATTGTCGAGCCGCTCTCCTTAGAATTAGCTTATCGACTCATCCCACTCGTTGATAAGGGCGATGAAAGTGATTTGATTAAACGGATTCGGGCGATTCGGCGCAAGTTTGTTACTCAGGTGGGATTCTTAATTCCCTCTGTGCATATTCGCGATAACCTGCAACTGAATGCCGAAACCTATCGTATTTTGCTTTACGGTGCCGAAGTGGGTCGTGGTCAATGCTTACCTGATCGTTTGCTGGCAATTCAGCAAAGCGGCTATGAAAGTCTGTCTGGTCTCGAAGTCAAAGATCCTACTTTTGGCATGCCAGCAGTTTGGATTGAGCGTAATCTGCGGGATGAAGCGATTGCTAAAGGGTACACCGTGGTTGAGCCAGCGGTGGTGATCACCACCCATTTGGATCATTTAATTCATCAGCATGCTGCCGAACTTTTGGGTCGCCAAGAAACACAAGATCTAGTAGATCACTTCAAGATGAGCTATCCCAAGCTGGTAGAAGATGTGATCCCGAAAATTGTCAGTCTTGCCCAGTTACAGCGTCTTTTACAACTATTGCTTGATGAGAGCATTCCGATTAAAGATATGCGTACTATTCTAGAAGTCGCTAGCGAGCATGTCTCCAAGCTCGGTGATCCACTAGAGGTATTACCCCACATCCGCTATGCGCTTAGACGTACCATTGTTCAAGACTCACTTGGTGAAGGTAGTTCATTTCAAGTGCTTGGGATTCAGCCTGAATTCGAACGCTTAATTGAGCAATCAATTGGTCAAGGAGCGATTGCACCAGATGGTCTTATAGAACCCTCGCTCGCTAGGATGTTCGGTGAAGAAGTGATTAGCGGAATTCAAGAATTAGAGAGTCAGAATCTTCCGCCGGTTATTGTCAGCGGTACCCGTACTCGCATGACGCTATCACGCATCGCCAGACAAGTCTGCCCCCAAGCCATTGTTTTAGCCTTAAGTGAGTTACCGCCCACATCCAATCTCGAGTTTTACAAAGTACTTTGTGCCCAAACGGGCAATAACCCTTAAAATATTTACAGCAACCCTATTTGGAGCAACGCCATGGGCCCCCAAAAATTTACAGCCTCTAATTCGGCGGAAGCCTTAAAGCAGATTCGCACCCGAATGGGCCCGGATGCCATGGTGATCTCGACTACGGATATCGACCAAGGTGTAGAGATTATTGCAATTAGCTCCGAAGATCTTGCTTCACTTTCAGATCCCTCAGTGGCTAGCAGTAAAAGTGTGAAAAAACCGGGGGGCTACACACCCAACTATTCATCAGACAGGCCAATTGGACGCAGTAACCTCGGAAGTAGCTTTAGCTCTAGCTTTGATCGTGCCATTGCCCCTCCAAGTGCTCGCAATCCCTTTAGTGCTGATTTGCCTATAGGCACTTTGCGTCGCAATCCCGCTAGACCAGAACGGTCTGATCGCTCTGAGCGATCAGTCAGAGCCCCAGGCTCAGAAACTTTTACACCCACTTCTTTTAATGGCGCTGAACGTATCCGTCGCGGGGATGCAAGCGTCATTAATCCATCGAATAATGACGCTTTCTTTAGTGCTAGCGCGAGCGCTGCTGTCAGCGCTAAAAAGAAACAAGATGCGGCGGCATTTGCAGAAGCAAAAGCAGATGCTAAAGCAGCACTCAATCCGGCTCCGATTGCCAATGAAATCCCAATTTCGAGCGCTACTAGTGCTACGCCCCCAACATTGGCAAGCATCAGCGCCCTATCATTACCTGCGGCAGCGAGCGCTCCAAAAGTAGAGCAATTACTAGCAGAAATTAGTGAAGTGAAGTATTTACTGCAATCGCATGTGGCTGGCAACTTATGGGGCAACATACAACAAGAAAGCTCCCACGTTACGGAGATTGTGAAGCACTTGCTCAATAGTGGCTTTTCTCCGAAATTGTGCGCTCAAATTGCGCGCAATTTGCCAGATGATTTTAATACCCTACAGCTCATTAAAAATGCGCGTGAGCAAGTCAAATGCCTAATCAAAACTTCTCGGGCGTTTGATATCTTTGATCGCGGTGGTGTCTTTGCTTTTATTGGTCCAACTGGTGTGGGTAAAACTACCACTGTTGCCAAGATTGCAGCACGTTGTGTTCTGCGCTATGGCCGTAATCAAGTGGCTCTGCTCACCACCGACACCTACCGAATTGGGGCTCAAGAACAACTCAAGACCTATGCAAAAATCTTAGGCCTGTCTGTTACAGCCCTTCGAGATAGTGAAGATTTAGCAGCCAAGATTAAAGAGTTCTCTAATCGAAAAATTATTTTGTTAGATACCGCAGGTGTGAGCCAGCGAGATACGCTCATGGTTGAGCAATGCCAACTTCTCCAGAATGGATCAGAGCGTGCCAAACGGATTTTGGTGATGAGCTCTACTACGGATTTACGCACTCAAGAAGAGGTGATTAATTTGCATAACCAGGCAATGCAAAATACCCATCACAATAAATTAGACTCTGTCATCATTACCAAAATTGATGAAGCAGCCCACTTAGCACCGGTGATTGATAGTGTCATTCGCCATGATTTGTCGATTCTATTTGTTTCAAATGGTCAGCGAGTGCCAGAAGACTTAAGTCTGCCTGATATTAACTATTTGAGTCATCGTGCGATGGCAATGCGCGCTTTTTCTGAAACGTTTTCCATTACTGATGAACAGGTTCCCGCTATTTTGTCTGATCACCTAGGCGACTGGATTCGCAAAGTGAATTCATGAGCACGGTGGTGGGTGGTAACGATCAAGCTGAGGGCCTGCGCAACATCTTCGGTGCAGAACTGTGTCGCGTTATTTGCATTGCGAGTACCTTAGATGCAGACAGCACTATTCATTTAGGACATGGCACTGCCCAAAGTCTGAAGCAACACAATAACCATGTTCTATTGGTCGATGAAATTCCCCTTGCGCAGCGCAAAACGATGTCTGGATTTTTATATCCCACACGGTATGATTTAGGCCAAGTCTTTAATAACGCAGTACCCCTGGCGCGCAGTATTCGCCAGATTGATGAATACCTTTGGTATGCCACTAGTACCAAGCTGCGATCTGAAGTTGAGCATCGCTTTGCAAAATATCCTCAGCTTGATGCGCGCCTTGTCCAAGAACAGATGGGCATTGACTATGTCATCTTTCCAACGATTGATCCACAAGCACAAATTGTGGCGTTTTATGGCAGCAATATTCAGCGAATTTTAGTCACTGCAGGTGATCAAGCATCGCTTAGCAAAGCCTTAGTCATGTTACGCCAAATGGCCATTTTCCAGGTGGATGAACCATTAGCGGTCATCATCGTTGGGGGAGAGGATGAGGCCGCCGGTACCGCTGCTTTCGAAAAACTGCAAAATGCCGCCAGATCTGCTCTACATGAGGAGATTGAATTTATTGGCTGGATTGCTGCAGTAACGGCTCGGCGGGTTGCATTAGATCCGGATGATCAGAGTTGGAATCCACCAAGCGATGGCCCGCAAGAAGAATTTGTTTTGCCGATGGGCTTTTTTAAGGCAATTTCTGCGAAAATTAGCAGTTAAACATTCAGTAATACACCATTAAACCTGCCTTTATCTGATTAAGCGATCTGTCATTGAAGCCTTCTAGTTATTTTGCATCTCTTGATATTGATGAAGCCATTCGCACTCATTTACCCTTGGTAAAGCGGATTGCCCACCAAATTTGCTCTCGCTTACCTCCTAATGTTGAAGTGGACGACCTCATCCAGGAAGGTTTAACAGGTTTATTAGATGCTTTAAAGCGTTATGAACCTCAGCCAAATCTAGCATTTGAGGCTTATGCTAAAACTCGTATACGGGGTGCTATTTATGACTCCTGCCGTAAAAATGATATTTTGCCGCGTAATCAGCGGGATGAATTGGTTGGGATTGAAAAAGTAACTCGCCGTTTAGAGCAATCCTTAGGACGCCACCCATCGGAAAAAGAAATTGCTCAAGGTGCTGATTTGAGTATTGAGGCATACCACGCCATCATCACAAACATGGTGCATTTAATGCCACTGGATGATTTGTCAGATGATCTCATGCCTTCGGATACTGACGAATCTGACCCGATGCGCTCTGTAGCAATGAGTCAATTCGCAGAGCGGATAGCTCTCATCTTGTCAGGCTTACCTGATAATGAAAAATTAGTGATGGCCCTGCACTATCAAGAAGATCTGTCTTATCGAGAAATTGCCCAGGTCATGAATATAACTCCTGGGCGCATTAGCCAGATTCATACACAAGGCATGATTCGCATTCGGGCAAAACTAAAGACTTAATTGATTAAAAGCCGTTTGCCCTAGACTTTGCGAGAGAGTACGCCACCCACTGATCCTGGCACACCCCCATCACTTCCATATGTTGCGCTTGGAGCTTGCTGAGCAATAAAAGACTGCATCGCTGAGCTGCGTTGCATTGCTAATCGAATCAGGTCACCGTTGATTTGGTGATTGACTGAGGCTTCATCTAGTAATCCTAGTAATTGCGTAGTTTGTGCAGGCTCAAATTGGTACATATCTTGCTTGAGCTTATCAGTGCCACCTGGATAGCTCTGAATGGCATCCAATGCCTGATTAGTACTATCCAATGATTCTGGCAATCGATCCATATCATTAGCCTCTAATGCAGCCCGAAGATCTTCGATGGCGCCCGCAATTTCCTTTAAGAATTTTAATAAATCATCAAAGGACATTGATGGATGCGGTTTTACCATCTTAAGGAAAAATTTCTATGAATAAAAAATTGGGGAGAGAAACTCAGTGAGCACGCAATACGGGCTCTAAAGGCGGGCAAAAAAGATTAAGGCAGAGTTTAAGACTTTAGCTTTGGGGGCGATTTTGTTTTTGCCCAATGGCCGAGACAACGTCTTTTAGCATTGCCTGAGAGATTTTGTTGTAATCAATCTCAAATTGGCCGGTGGCAATCTTATCACGCAGCTTTTTAATCAATAAATCGTCACTTACCTGACTGGTAGAGCTGCTTTGCGCTTCTGCCAGTTTGGTTGCCAGGCCAATATCAAGATTAACCGCTGAGCGGCTAACAGCTGATGCTGGGGTTTGATTTAATGCGGTGTTAGTTGTATTGGCAGTCGAGTTTGAGCCTGGCACAGGTTTAGCTGTTCCAGCATTTGGCGGAATTAGTGGTGCATTCTCGTTAATTTTCATCTCATTCTCCTCAGTGCTACCTAGTCATACTTAGTGGTCGTAATCTAGACCATCTTTAAAACCTCTAACACCATTACTTTACCGCAAATTAGCCATTTATTCCATATTAACGCTAATAATTCCTGGCCTCAATACCTTGCCTTGTAAAACCTGACCGTCCGATAAGCGCACCCTAACCATATCCCCAATCATTCCAGGGGTTTGGGCAATGCCTTCCCCCGAAACCTGAAAATCTTTACCTATCAGTTGAATCCTAACAGGATCTCCTACCTTTATTACGGCAGATTCTTTTAAATCGTTTAGTCCAATTGGCATGCCCATTTGCAAAGATTTACCCAAAATCCGCTCATAAGCCGCCCTAGGGTTTCGCAGTACATCATCTGGCAAGACGGTTAAATCGCCCTCAATTACACGAATATCCCCAATTTCCAGCTTTTGACCAAAAGGCAAGTAACGGCTGGCGACAACATAATCTCCGTAGGCGTGAATATTGACTGGCACATTGATTAACCAAGCTGCTTTAGTACAGCGCAATTGGATCATTGATCTACCCCATAGGCGCGCGCCTGTTGGGGTCAAAATCTCAATGCTACCGCCCAAGCAGGCTGGAATGGTTAGATTAGGCTCGAGCCACTCGGTCTCCACCCGCAAGCCATTGACAGTTGGACTTTTTTGAATAAATCGCTTAATAGCTTGTTCAAGATCTGGGGGTAAAGCAGCATGAATGCTTTGCGACAGCGTACAAAATACCAGCCCTATTAAAAAACGGTTAAACAGAGGCATTATTTGGCAAACCGATCCAAAGCCACCCAAGGGTATACATTATTCATACCATCTAAGGCCATGCCAGCTAACCAATAAGGTCGCGCCACTAATTTTGGAATATTGAGGTGGATATTCATATTCTGAACCCCTAAAAATTCATGGGCATAAATGGAGTAATGCTGATTGCCAACTTGCAGATTAATCATCCTTGAGGGGTGCAAAATCTCGCCCAATGCATCGACCTTACTATCCACTGGTTTATTGAGAGCCTCTTCCCCTAAATATTGAATTGCAGAAATGGCATAGTTTTGCCCGTGCCGTCCAAAAAAGACCATTGGCATTCTTAATAAACTTGATGGGCACGATAAGCGCACTCCTTCATGGTGTATTTCGAGTGAGCCCCCAATTTCAGCCACCATTTTGCCTGCTGCCAAAAGATGTTCCGCCGATAAAGAGATGTGATCTAAATCGATAAAAATCATTAAATCTTGCTGAACTGCAAAAATACTCGGGCAAGGCGGCAAGATGCTAATGATCGTGACTAGTTGTTGCACAATCTCAGGATCGGCATACACCTCATCAATCAAGAGCTCATCTGTCAAATTCTCAAACACATGACGCAATGATTGTTGCCCAGATTTAGTGAGCTCATCTTGCTCACGCCCGAGCAAGAAATCGAGTTCCACACCATTCCAGTTGTCAGTCTTATTGACTAAACTACGCGCCACTTGCATACGATTGAGGTTATGAGCACGATTCAAGGAAAAGTGCTTATCTAAGAAACCCTGACTACCTGAATAATCTAATGAATTTTCGCGCTCTAGAGGACGAGTCAAACCCTCGGGAAAAGAAAATGCTTTGGGCTCAGGAGGAGTAAAGACTACCAGGGATTCCTCTTGTAGGCGCGGCGCAAATAAAGCGCTCAATTCTGCGATAGAAGGTTCTGGCGAAAATTCGGGGATAGTTGGAGCAACTGGAGAAGCAGGCAATTCAGAGATTGGTGCTTTGCTAAAAACCGGTTCATCCTCTTTACTGCTGATAGCCTCAATCGCTTCCTGAGTCATCTCAGAAGCTGCCTCAGCGGGTAGATCTTGCGCTGATACTACCTCAGGATTTTTGGTGATCGGCAAACCATTTTTGATTTGCGATAAGTTGGCGGCAAATAACGCTTTTGCTTGATTGAATTGCTCTAGAGTGTAAGAGATTTCACTGGCTACCGATGGATGCGTAAATGCGACTTCTGACCTCACCAGACTGACTAGATCATCCATTACTAAAAAAGCTTGCGTATGATTTTTCTTAAAGCACTCTGCTAATTCATTAGTCATCTGACTTAAAGTATCTAAGCCAGCACCATCTAGGGCGTTTGCTAAATCCACGCTATGCATAATTAACGGCTCAATCGCCACCGCCGACAATGAACCCTTTTGGGGGGCAGAGGTCTGCAGACCTTCAATCGCCCGATCAATATCGATTAGAAACAGGGGTTTTTCTTCGGCCATATTTGCATTACGCCTTATAGAAGATCGATTGCATTAGATCCTTGCTTCTCGTTTTAATTCAGCAAAAGCTTTATTTAATCCATCAAATTCACCTTGCCATAACTGAAGATCGCGCATTACCTGTTTAGCGTCCATACTCAGAAGCTCAATAGCTTCTAAAGAAATCTGTGGCGCCTGCTCTTCCACAGGCGTCGCTTGCCCTAATGCAGTAGCTAGCGTCGAACGCATTTTCGATACAGTAGCCTCCACTCTCTCCACTAATAAATTAAGCTGTTCTGTTTCAACGGCAAGCTGTTTACTAGAATGGTTATCTAATATCGCTAAGTAAAGACGCACACCCTGCTGCTTTAATGCAGAAAAGGCATCTTGTAGCTGATCTAAAGGCCCGCCTCTGCTAACACTCATCTCTTGGCTATACGGTGAGTTACTGCTTTTATCAGATGCATTGGTACGAATCTGGCCACTCTTCTCATGCAGGGTATCAATAGAATGGCGTAATTTTGAATTGAGCTGCGCAAGTACCTTAAAGTGCGTATCAATTTTATTAATTTTATTTTTTAGATCATCACTTAATTCAGAAATGACATTCATCACGGTTTTCACATTGAGCTGGTCTGCCGACTGCTCAGAATCACTATTTTGTGGACTACCTTTAGTTGTTTTAACATTTGACGCAGTCGCACTAGCACTAGCAAAACCTAAATCGATTGAACTTAATAATTTACCAGCAGCCCTAGTCTGCTTAGATGAGCGTTGTAAATCTAGCGCATTACGCGCAGCGTTCATCAACGCCATATAAGCACCCAGCATAATTCCAAAAGCGGCGATGGCCGAAACTAAAATTAATCCTAGAAATCCACCAGCACCTTTAAAGTCAAAATATTGAATCGATTGGGATTTTTTTTGCGCGGCAAGACGCAAAGACCCATAGTCGTTAGCGAAATCCTTAATTGCCCGCATATTCAAAACATAAGCATTCAGTACTGCTGCACTTTCTTGCGGTAACTTCGAATACCAAGGACTTTGCGGCACCTTAGGCGCTACATCTGTTAGCTTGAGATTGGACTTACCAGCTGTTTTTTTACCGATATCAATTTCTAAAAGCACCTTTTGCTCAAGAACTGCACCAAGTGCTTTTTGCAGATCTAATGTTGTCGCAATATCAGTGACATTTTTTTGCCAAACATTATGTGCCTTGACAAAATTACCTATACTTTCTGCATATTTTTTTACAGCAGACTCAGAGGGTAATTTATCTAACTCTAGCGGTCCTTTAGAGCCAATTAATACTTCACCTGACCTTGCTAAGACAGCTAAATCATTTAAGCTTTTTTCTTGTGCAAGTATTACTCCGATTGACTGCTCAGTATTTTTAGCGCTTACCAGCACCTCTAGGGGGGTAGAAGGTTTTGGGTTTTTCTTGAGCTTTTCATCTGGCTCTGTCTGCTCAGATTTCTCATCGTCATTTTTTTTATCAGACTTCACGGCATATTTCTCAGGCTTACCGAAAACGACTGCCATTACCTTAGAGTCCAACCTTTGAAAAAGAGCGACTACCGGATTATCGGATAGTGGTAACAACGGAGTAGACGATTCCGCTTCCTTAGTCGTGCTGGAATTTTTCATGGCTGGAGCCGCTACTCCACCACTCAAAGACTTCAATGCAGTAGGCTCACTTATCCCCTTGGTCGACACAGCAGATGCTGAATTAGGACTTAACTCAGACTGGTTCTTCAAGTCTGCAGTTGCTGACTTTAAAAAGATCTCAGCTTTTTTTAAGTTCGTAAAAAAAGTGGGGTCTAGGGCGATTGGACCATTTGTTTGTTGCTGCAACTCTTTTAAAAAAGGAATCAAGCGTAAAACTTCAATCTGCTCGCCGTCAATCGATTGTAGATACTTACCTTCGGTTACCCAAGAGCGCGCCGAGAAAAAGGCGCCAACACTGGCAGCCAATACAAGCGCAAACGAGATATAAGATACCCATTGCCAAACAAGAATTGGGCGCTGGGAAAAGATATGGGTATTATTTTTCTGATTCATATAAATGATCTCGACTAGCGATTAAGTGACGGATCGGCATTGTCGGTCTTAAGCGACCCCTACCAAATGATAATCAGCGCCGTTGTGATAAAAGAATGAAGAATCAGGTATCGTCGCAGCATAAAAAGGTCCAACAATATTATTGACCCTAAAACCCAAACCCTCTTGAGGGCCATCTCTCAATACGATGATCCAAGGTGCACTAGACTGTTTTAGGGTCTGTTGCCAATCCACAAAACTATCTCCGCGCTGATCAAAGCGCAGCAATTGAAAATGATTACGCAAACAAATGGGTTCTCCCTTGTAGACTACAACGCCATTAATGCGTAAATCTTTCATACTCTGCTCAGGCTCGGGGTGTAAAAAAACAGCGTGTATGAATTTTGTCGAAATTGCATAACGGCCACCATTAATGCGTAGCCCTAACCAGTAATCTTGCATTTGCAATGTTGTCATGACTTTTTATCCGATACACGACGCTGATACCAGAACACTGCAAGTGACACTGAAAAAATGAATATGCTGCAAACAAAACCAACAAATGCATCACCGATCCCCGTCATATGGGACACATTTCTAGCCTCAATTTTACGTCTTTGAGAAAAGTAAACATCAATATTTTCTAAAACTTTTTTACTATGCCAGGCAACCACATCTTTTGTTTGTAATTTAACTGGGTTTGCACTGTTAGGGTCAATCACGTTTTTAGAAATAGCATTTAAGCGTCTAGAAATTTGCATTAAATCATTAGCCACTTCGGCTCGCCAATCTACTGGAATAGTTGGCAACATCACGCGACGATACTGCTCTGCAAGGCGCTTGGTTTCAACTTCAGTCAGGTAAACGACATCGCCAGGGAGGATAAATCTAATCCCGCAATTACTCCCAGTAATTATCGACCTATCTGCCATACGCATTGCAACTATGAGAGTATCTTTTTTATTTCTCAATAATTTAACGCTGACATCTGGCGAGGACTTTTCGTTCAGTGCAAGATAAAAACCCAGTACAGATTCAATCTTTGCAGTATTCACAGACAAGATTAAATCACCAGGCTTTACTCCAGATATCTCAGAAGGTGAGCCAGGTTCAATTGATTCTACAATTGGCAACTCAACGGTTAGCAATGACGCAGAACGCTTGTTTTCAAACTCAGAAAAATATTGAAAAGTACGATTTACTGCCTCATCTGTATTTACCGGAATAATGGCCTCGTCAACCAATTTTGGAATGTCGCTAGACTTTAAGCGGCGCTGATTTTTATTGAGTCGAACATCGATTTTTTGAGTTGCGACAAAATCCTCTAATGCTGGCATGGCCACTTTAAGCTGCTTTAATTCCGAAGAAGAGTCAGATAAATCGTTTGCAGCCCCAAGCAGTACCAATAAAGAGACCGCAAACAGGAATCCTGAAAAGGCTAGGAACCAAAAATAGATATTTTTTTGTGAGTAAAAAATGTTTTTTTCAGTCACGATGATGATTGACCTTTGCGAGGCTTAGAAGTGACTTTACTGGTAACAAGCTTATCGCTAGCATTATTTAAAATGAAACGCTTTTTTAACATCTCGACTTCACGATGCTCAGCCATTAACTGAACCTCAGTTTTACGCTTATCCATTAATAGGCGGCAACTAGCCAGATCATCTATCCACTCACCGGACTTCATTTCAATAATGGCTGTTTCCAAAATCTCTCTGCCAGTTAATTCATTAGCCTTAATACGCACTACAAATAAGCGAGTGTTATCAACATCTCGTAGAGTTAATTCAACAAAATAGGTTCTCGCAAAGCGATGATTGATAGCGCTAAGCGTATATGGATAATTCTGCAAAGTGAATTGAATAACAGTGCCATCATCTAATGGCATCGGCTCTACCTTGAGCTCTGTAATACCTGCTTTGGCATGCCATTCCAAATCCGTTTGCTGAGCCTCTACGTTTTTTCTAGGGAAAGCCCTGGTCTCAAAATAAATCTGATAGAGGGTTTCAGGAAGATGTCGTTCAAAAGCAAGATTTTTTAAGACGTCAGCTGTTGAAGTAATGCGTAATCGCTCCGCCATTAAATCTAACTTCATGTTTGCAATCTTTTGGTTGATAACCTCTTCAAGCTGATTGGTCTTATTTAAGCTTGTCACCATGACAGGTTCAACTGGGGCGGATGGGCCAGTATTTTTTACCTCATCAACTACTTTGCTATAAAAATCACGAATAAAAAAATACAGTAGTGGAGCGAGCATGATCACACTGAGGATCATGATCAATTTTCCACTGGTAAAATTAGTAAACAAGCTCATGCCTTTAGCTTCATCAAATTAGAGTGCAAACACTGTGCTTATTCACACCAACTAGCTGCCGCATACCAACGATTTAAGCGTCCTTGTACACGGGCATTTTCAATGGCATTTCTAGTAGACTCAAAATCTTTGAGTGCATTCTTGCTAGGGTTGTATAGCTCGCAGCCTGCTCGAATTCGATCAAGCGCCTTACCAGGTCGCACATTGCGGATGATTAAATCGATACCACCTGAGCGAGACTTTTGGCGCTCAAAATATCCTGAATGCCAATAGCGCCCCACTTCAACCTCAGCTGCGCCCAGACGAATATCTAGCAAAATACCATGATCAGAGACATCGGCCACTTTGGCTAATAATTCTTGACCAGCCCCTAGTGAAAGAACGAAATTAAACTGTTCATCACTCGGCCCCAACGTCCTAAACTCTTTGCGACGCTGGATCACAGTGAGTTCTTGCGGAAGAGAACAGGTCAATAAACTACCGTCTTCATGCATTCTAAAATCACTTGAAAGAAACTGCATTTTTGAGTTTTCAGTACAGGCCACAATAATCTGACTGGTCCCAATAACGCTACTGAATCCCTTAGGAGGCTCGGTCTCAGGCTTTAGCACTAGCAATCCTTTGTAGATGTCCAGGACAGTGGCTGCAAACTCTGAACCAGACCCATCAATCGCATACACCCCTGCCAAGGGGGTTTTACTAATTTCACGAAGCATCGTTTTAGCAATAGCTGAATGCTCTATGTGAAATTTAGGATCTATTTTGTCTGCTAATTCGGGGGGGTAGGTAATGATGGGCATATAAATTAAAATTGAATTAAGAATTGCAAACTTGTTTTTGTATGATTGCTAGAGCGCTGTCCTCTGGCACTGGATCATCCGCCAAATTGAAGCCGGTCTCTGTTTGTAAAATCTTTTTACCCAGTGCATTTGGCTCTGAGTATTGAACAGTTGCCAAGGTAGAGAACGTTTTAAACTTACAATTGAACACGATATTGCTGCGAACGGATCCAATGCGTTGCTTCGTGGCCTCATCGATTGTTTGGCGATTGGTAATAATCCATACCTTTTTTGACTCTGGAGGCAATGCCTTAATAGAGCTTTTATAGTAAGCAATGGAATAGTCTTTTTTATCCACCACATTCACCATATCATTTTCGGCCTGAGCCATTGCAATGCTCGACCCAGGAGAGCCTAAAAGCAAAACAAAGATCAAAAAAAGGTGGGGGGAATAAACCATGCTAATAATCCAAATGAATGGATGATTATACGATTTTATGGTCTAAATTGAAGCACTTAAGGTGGTTTTGCTACTTTCAGGGCAATTACTGAATTATTCTGAATTAGCCCTAAACAAACATCAAAATCAAGCCTATTACTGCCCTTCAGGCTTAACCTCTAATGATTCCTCAACAGCAAGAGTCTCTTTGTCGATCACATTCTTGACCCAATAGCGTGCTGCAGCAATATTAGTCGTGTAAAAAGCAATTTTGTTGTTTTTTTCTATGGCGTAAAAGCGATCACCACGTATACGGTGCTCTGTAATGACAGGATTTTCCATAATATGAAATGCTTTATGTAGTCTATTGATAACCTAATACGGCAAATTTATTGCCTTTGCATAGTTCAATTTATACTTGGGTTCAATAAAATGCCCAAAAGCTTCCTTAACCCCTTAATTTATATGGATTTTTTATTATAAATGGTTAGAATGGATGCAAACGATTGAGCACTACTTTTTCAATAGAGAAATAGATCAAATTTAGACAACTGATACGAGCCGAAAGCCCCCCGAAGTCCTCTAATGCAATATTGCATTAGTTCAGCGACGATAGAATTTTCATTAGCGAACCACAAGAAAATATAAAAATGGCTATTTCGCTTAATACTAGAGTTAGTCAGCAGGTCACCCTAACACCTCAACTGCAGCAAACAATTCGGCTATTGCAGTTATCCAATAATGAACTAGAGCAGGAATTAGCAAAGGCCGCTGAAGATAATCCGCTATTGGAATTTGAACCTAATCCAGAAATTGAATTTAATCTCACTCAATCTTCTGAACGGGTTGAGCAGACGCAAAACTCATGGACCTCAAGCAATAGAGCATCTCAGGATGATGACGATGACTGGGCAGAGCGCTATGAACGCATAGCTCATCAACAAACTCTTTTGGAGTATGTCGAGGAGCAAATTCATCTCCTTCATGTAAGCCCCCAAGAGCAGTTGATTATTACCTATCTGGCGGGCTGTCTGGACGACAGAGGCTACCTAATTGATGATCTCGAGTCAATTCATGCTGAGATCAAAAATGAACTTGGTAGTCAAGAATCCAGCACGCTCCATCTAATAGAGTCTGCACTAAAAAAACTACAGTCGCTTGATCCACCCGGCATTGGTGGACGCAATTTAGCAGAGTGTCTCTCCCTGCAAATTGATCGTATTTTGGAAAAGCCCACTCACGATCAACCAGCATGGGAACTAGCCAAATATATTGTGAACTCACATTTGAATAAGGTTGGTTCAAAAGATTGGCTTAAGATCAAACAAGCGAGCAGCAAAACTGAAGCAGAAGTCCTCAAAGCAGTAGAACTCATCCGCAGTTTGCAACATAATCCCGGCGCTTATTTCGACCGTGAAAGCGACCAATGGATTCTGCCTGATGTAGTGGTCAAATCCATTAATAATTCATGGGTTGTCGAATCAAACCCAAATGCTAGGCCACGAATCTCACTCAATAGCGAGTACGCCAAAATACTCAAAGAGAGTGGTCAGGGGAAGGCTGATGGAGTCTTAAAGCAAAAAATTCTAGAGGCAAGTTGGCTTATCAAAAATATTGCTCAAAGAGAAGATACGATTCTCAGAGTTGCAAATGAAATAGTCAAACATCAACAAAAATTTTTTTCCATGGGTGCAATTGGAATGAAGCCACTTGTTCTTCGTGAAATAGCAGAAACATTAGAAATGCATGAATCTACAATTTCGAGAGTGACGACACAAAAATATCTATCCTGTCCGCTAGGTATTTTTGAATTTAAATACTTTTTCAGTAGCCAATTAAATTCTGATAAAGGTGTAGCAATATCCTCGACAGCAATCCAAGAACTGATTAAGCGAATTATTCAAGAAGAGCCTGCAATAAAACCTATTTCCGATAGCAGAATTGCTAAGTTACTGGGCGATCAAGGTTATGAAATTGCCAGGCGAACGGTAGCCAAATACCGAGAAGGGATGCGTATTCCAGCGGTCCATCTTCGAAAAAAATAAACCCTTAAGAATAAAACTTAACGAAATTTTTTCCAGCCTTTTTAGCCAGGTACATTGCTTTATCAGCCCTCTCAACTAAATCCATCGCACCAAGACTCACATCATCCATGATTGCGACACCAACACTTGCACCCACCAGTAGTTGTAATGACTCTTTAGATCCAAGCTGAAGAGGTTGTGAGATTGCTGTTAGCAATCGATTGGCTAATTGACTGACTAAATCTTTGCTTGTGATGGCTTGTAACGCCAAAACAAACTCATCACCACCCCAACGACAGGCTAAATCCTGTGCTCGAATGGACGCAGAGATTCTTCTGCCGATGATTGATATCGCCTCATCTCCAGCGCTATGGCCATACTGATCATTGATTGCTTTAAAGTCATCTAAATCGACAAAGATTATTGCTGTTAAATTATCTTCCTTGAGAGGCTTTGATAAAACATATTTTAGTTTTTCCAAAAAAATAGTGCGCTCCAATAAGCCAGTTAAATGGTCACGCCTGGTTTCTATTCCAAACTCTTCACCATAAATCATCAGATCCAGCACTCGGCGCTGAATAGTTGTTGCATTGGGATCTAGACGGAAATATTTCAATAAATCATGTTGATTTACTGTTTGCACAAACTGCTGTAACTTGACAACTAAGTTTGAAAAATGCTCGGCCGCGTGAATTGAATCATCAGCAGCGGAGCCTACGATGACATTCGAAGTATTCTGCTTCAAGCCTGCTTCTTTCGTATCGACATTCTCAACAACTACTTCTTTATAGCCTCTCTCCATTTGAATCCTCTATTATCAGTGGCCAAGTGTTGCGGCAGAAGTTGGTGATCTGAATACTCACACTAAATGAACCAATATCTAACTTAGTCGCAAACAATCTTCTTGATGTCTGACTCCGTTGTAGTAGGTTCAATTTTCATGACATTGGATTTATTTTTCTCAGAGTAAATCTCATTTAGCTTTTTCGTCTTGGCATCAAAATACATATAAGAAATTAGATAATAAAAGGTACTATTGTCCTTACAATCCAGGGCACCACTTGCGCTGAATAAGTTGAAAGTTTGGCTATTTGGGGCAATTTGATTTTCATTGAAATGTGCGGAAACGGTAAACCAAACATAAGGCCCTTCCGCCTTTCCCCAGCCTGATAATAAATACAGGGTACTTTGAGTATTTTTACTCAATATAGTGTCTTTATCGTTTGCTAACTTTGGTTCTGGTTTTTGTAAATTGGATTTGAGGGCTTGGGGTTCCTGCGAAGATTTAGCAGGAACGATCGTCACCCAAAAGGACATGATTAAAAAGCTGATGACAAACTTGATCATTTCACCCCTGCCTTTTTGAAGCCTTGCCACTTCTCAAAAGCTAGTGGGATAGTTTTGCTATCCTCTAGCCCATAAAAACTTAACTCCCCACTTTTTCTAAGAGCTAGATATACTTTTCCATTGGCAGGCTCAATTACAAAAGCGGCGCTGGATTCCTCGCAATCTGACTTTTTACACCCAGTACCTAGTAATTGACTACCTACATAAATGATGGGCCCACTTTCCTCAAATGCATTTTGAAATGCTTCAATCTCTGCCCCAAGCATATAAGCAAGAATGAATTTTCCATTCGTACGCGTTGTCAATACCGAGGAAGGACTTCCAACCAATAAAGGAGCGTAGGTTGCTAAGTTTTTTCTCAAATCATCAAATTCTATTTCTTGCTCTTTGGCGAGGATTTTTGCTGTTTTTTCTTTCTCATATTCGCCCTTATATTCCCAAACTTTGAAAGAGGTGTAGGCCAAAACGAGGATGATCAATGCATAAAGAATCCACTTGGTGATATTCATCACCAACTTCCTTATTTTTGCAGCAACGGATATTGGTTGTTTGGGCATAGTCCAGGCGATATCGAGTTGATTATCCTGCAAATTGAATTTGCTATTATTAGCGTAACACTATAAAGCAAATCTTTTGAGACCCCTAAAAGAAAGCTGAAAAACACAATGAAGCTCCGGAAACCCCAAGCAAATTCGACTTTTTTCTAATAATCACCTACTATGAAGTCATATTTATCAAATCGATGCCTCACTCCACTCCATGGCCTACGTCAGCAGAAACGATTAGAAAATGCCGAAAATAAATTATCTCTAGTGTCAGGCAAATATGAGTAATCTAGATGAATCTGTTGTTAATGAGCTAAAAGAAGTTAATCAACATCTTTCGACAATCAGCGCTCTTTTACAGCAAAAAGATCAAAAATTGGATGAGAGCTTAAATGTTATCCGGAAAGATCTTTGGAATATTAAAAATATTATTTCTGATGAAATAGCTCATAATAAAAATCTAAAAGATGGTATCGAAAAAACTATCGAAAACACTATAGAAAAAACCCTGCTTAAGTCTATAGCCTATGTATTTGCTGCAGGAATAACTCTGTACATAGTGGGCAGATTTTTTCTATAAATATTTGTAATAAGCTACTCGGATGAAAGAAATCAAACCTCGTCATGACGCCTGATACAACGAATCGCCAAAAAAGCTATGCCCATATTGCAAAACTTTTAGAGTCTGCGAGTAAATCTTATAAAAATGCTGCGCTTGGTTTAGAGCAAGGCGAGAGTGAGGAGCATGTTTACCAGCATATTAAAAAAGCACGCACTACTTTAGAAACAGCATTTCCAGAATTTTTCACCTCACATAAACCGCCTCCTGCTAACAAAATAGTGCCGGAGAAGCGTGATTATTCAATCCTTAAAATAGGCTTGATTGCCGGATTAATCGTCGGCGTCTTATATACATTTGTCGTATATGGCCCAACAGGGGATTTAAGCAAAAGCTGGAAGACCGAGGATTTCCAAAAAAACGTTGCTTATCCAAAGTAACTAGTCTCGTTTTGCTTTCCTGACATATTCGATCTTGACTGAATAATCTGTAGGGCCTGTTAATCGCTGCCAGATTGTGTCCTTCACCATCACTTGATTAACTACCTGATAGCCTACAGAATAAGCACCTTGGGTGGTGAGTAAGTTGGTAGAACAAATGCGCGCCCCATTGCGATGCGACATTTCTGAAATATCATTAAAAGCCAATGTGCGTGAGTCTTGAATCAAAGCTTCGTTATTTCGAATCTCTTGGTTTAACAATATTTGTATGTATTCGTCCTTACATTCAGGCAAATCCCGAGTGTAGTAGCTGTAAAAAAGTCCCCCTGAAGCCACCAATAAAACAAAGAGGCCTAGAAGGAGGGGGGTTTTCATTGGAACAGGCATTCCCTTATATCAACACTTCAAGGTTATGAAAGCGCTTGTTGGCTACAGATAATCGATCCAACGGTCACATTGAATTTGAATATCACTCTGCTTTAGCCAATAGAACAACATTGCTCGGCATCTCTTCATTGCTTAAAGAGAGATTTTTTTGCTCAGCAGCATCCGGTAATAAACACCTGAGATTACCGTTGACCTTGGCGTCTGGGTGCACATTAATCTGCGCATAAGTAACATCTCCAATCACTACAGCTCCGGGATAAATTTCAACTCGTCCTTTTGCAAAAACCGAACCCTCGATTCTTCCAATAATGATCGCATGTGGGCTATAAATGTTTCCCAATAAGAATCCGGTTGATCCGATTACAGCGGTATGACCATTACCAGAGCCCTCTTCCTCAGTCTGGGAAATGTCGCCAATTAAATGGCCTAACAAAAGCATATTTCCACTATGAATAAAGTCACCCTTCATAATGGAGCCGGCTCCAACTGTAGTTAAATACGTCAGTTGAGAATCTGTATTGGGATTACTTTTTTTAGAAAATTCAAACATTTGAACACCTCAATTTTGCTTCTTTTTATCTTATGGGTATTTTATAAGGAAACTTCCAGTAATTTAATCTGTTTTGTGCCTGCGTTTGGTGCACGAACTCTCCAACCCTGAAAATACATTTCAACGCTATCCAAGTCCTGAGTAATCACCACAAATGGGGATGTACCCCGAAATGCATAAGAGGCGTTTGACTCTAGATTAACAACTGTTTGCTTCCCAGAATTATCTACAACACAAATAGCTTGCTTAATCAGAGATTTGATATTCACAATATCCCCCTTCTTGGAAGGATTAGGCGATTGATAGCTGGGTAATTGCGCCTCCTGTTTATATGGGCATTGTTCACTAGGAGTGGTTTGAAGCGCTTGAGCTGGCTGAGTTTCTGGCGATTTAATCGTAGCATCAGAACTCTCAGACTTTAGAGCTAAGTCTTGATCAACTTTTGAATCCTGAGCATCATTAGCTACTTCGGCTTGCTGCGGGGGGTTCACTATCCCAATAGCTAAATTGATGATGTTGAACCGATCATTTAGTCCATAAATAGCGCCCGTCAGCACTAAAAAACTCAACAGGATTGTCATCACTCTGATTGTTACGACACCAGCCCCGGAAGCGCCCAACTCAAACCCCTGTTTTCTATTAAGCTGATTTAGCGGCTCATCCAAATTCAGAACCTGAGGATTTGCGAGCTCTGCGGATGATATGGTCTCGTTTCTGAGCGGGGGATTCTTTGGGCCTGAATCAGTTCCGACTACCTCATGTTTTTTAGAGGCGAAAATCTCTTGGACTTCACCTGGCTCAATTGAAGTTTCTTCAATCGATTCTGTGGCGCTGGGATCTATCAGATAAGATGATTCATCCAACCCCAAGACTCTACCAACTCGCTTTGCTGTGGCAATCTTTAGTTCAAATGTGTAGAAAGAGCCCATACCACCCTCTTCCAACTCCAAAATCATTTTGGTGGACAAACAACATGAGTTGGCAAACTCTGCTCGGGCTAGATTTTTTTTCTCTCTAGCCTCTTTTAATACTGAGCCAATAATTTCTAGTTGTGCATGGTGCTGGTGAGGCCGCATTAATGTAAAGCCCTTAAATTATTGCACTGCACATATCATCTTGAAAATCCAAGAAATCTCATATTCTTAGGGAAAACAGCATTACTTTTAATAATTAGGATGGTATCAAATTATCATTACATATGCTAATTAAAAGGAATAAATGCAAATGCATCCTAATGCTAGAATCGCTTCATATCAATTTAAAGGTTAAAAATGCAGTTAATTTGGATCTCTGGGTCTACTTCATCCATGAAGCAGATAAAAATAACCCGTAAAACCGTTATTAAGATTGCGCTTTTATCCTTTAGCGTATTTATTCTGATTGGCATGAGTATCCATTTTTTTGGCTTTAGGGTAGCAATCCGCTTCAACCCCGAAATGGCAAAACAAATGGGGGGAGTCATTTCCCGCAAGGAGATGGATGATTTAGAACTCATTTACCAGCAGAGAATCCAGACATTTCAGACACAGCTCCCCATCATTGAGAGCAAAATCCTTACTCTGAAGAATTTAAAGGATCAGTTTGCGGAACTATCCATCCCTACAAGCGCCAAGGATTAATCTGTAGTTTGATAGTTCACTCAGCGGCACACCCCTCTGAGCTTTTCCTAAGTTGTTAGTATTGTTATATTATTAGCACGTACTCACTTATTCAGGAAATATCATGGCTGATAACAATCCCAGAGGATCACTTTTCGTAGGCGAAGGGGTCATTGTCAGAGGCACCTTTGAGGTACCAGAAATGGCAGTGGTTGCAGGCCTTGTAGAGGGTGAATTGAACACCAAAGAAGTCTTGGTTGACACCTCAGGAATTGTTAATGGCAGAATCAACGCGGAAGTTGTCGAAGTTCGTGGTGAAGTTACTCAAGGCCTCAATGTCACGAATCATTTGAACGTTCGATCCAGTGCAAAAATTACTGGTCTTACACAATATGCTGAAATGAGTGTAGAAAAAGGAGCAAAGCTGAGTGGCGAGCTACGCTTAATTGATGCCCCCACATCCTCAGCCAAACACTCTTTTACTGAAACTGACATTCAGCCAAAAGATGAGATTAGCGATATCGAATAAATATAGGCTCATTTCATATTCTGAGCCTGCATTAACAAATTATTGACTTTTAATTTTGTTCCAATTTGCCTGAAAAATTGCAGTTGAATCGGTTGCACCCTCTGGTTCTTCGCTACTTTTGGAAATCATCAAACCGTTTAACTTGGCACCATGTTCAATTCCTAACTGGCCATAAGTAATATCTCCACGCACTTCCGCCCCCTCATGTAACTCCACGCGCTCAGTAGCATAAATATTACCCTCTACTCGTCCCGCAACTAGCACTCTATAGGCATTGATATCGCCTTGCACCATGCCAGTGCGTCCAAGAGCAATGCTCACGTTTTTTCCTTGGCGTGATTCTATATTCCCAACCACGCGACCATCAATGCGTAAACTTTCATTTGCAACAATTCGCCCATGAACCTCGGTAGCTGGCCCCACTATTGTTTCAAAGGATTCCATTGTGGGTTGTAAAAACTTAATAGACTGTGATTTTTTGAAGACCATTGTTCATTCCTTTAACCATCATGCAATTACGCAATAAGCTACTTACTGCAATACTCCTGCCGGACGACTATTCTATCTTCATCTAGACTATCTTTTGAGAATTTAAATAATAATCTTATGGATTATTAGGATGGATAGGTGGGCAATAGTGAGTATCTACTAACTAGATTTTAGATTGGTGCGCCATTTGTAGTAACTCAGCCAAATGCTTGACCTTGCGTCCAGTCTCTTGCTCAATCTGCTCCCTACAACTAAAACCATTGGTCAGAATGATGGTCTCTGGCTCGGCAGCTCGGATTGCTGGCAGCAAAACGAGCTCGCCAACTGCTTTGGATATCCCGACATGCTCGGGATTAAATCCAAATGAACCTGCCATACCGCAGCAACCACTATCAATGAAATTTGCCTTAGCACCCAAAGCAGCCAATAGGGCTACATCACCCTTAGTACCAAATAGTGATTTCTGATGGCAATGTGAGTGGACCAAGACATTGCAGTCTAGTGGTGGCGGGGTATAGCCTTGCTCATGCAAGAAATCCCCCAACAAATAACTACTGGATGACAACAGGATTGCCCTTGGATCATTCGGGAAGAACTTCAGTAATTCATCTTTAAATACAGACATACAACCTGGCTCAAGGCCGACGACTGCAATAGGCGAATTCGGCTCTGCATTAATCTGATCCCCAATAGCATCCAGAATTTGCTCTAACTTCTGCTTAGCAAGATCTAGATAGCCGAAGTCATATAAAGGACGGCCGCAGCATAGCGGTGTTTTTGGTAACGTCGCTTCAAAGCCTGCATGAGCAAGCACCTCGACTGCTGCATTTGCAACCTCTGGATGAAAATGTTCGCAAAATGTATCTACCCAAAGAATGACCTTCTTCTGACCAATGCTGGCATTCTTTGATGGCCTAAATTGCTTTCTAAAGGACTGGCTCGCAAACTTGGGCAGACTACGCTCTTGCGCTACACCACCTACCCATTTAGCGAGAGTAGAGATCACAGGCGTTTGCATGACGCCATTCATCAGCCAAGAGAATTTGCTTGCCAATGGCGCCCAGTCGCCAATGCGCCCCATGGTCAAGGCTTGACGAGGCCTACTATTGGTCTCGTGATAATGGGACAAGAACTCGGCCTTATAAGAAGCCATGTCAACGTGAGCTGGACAGTCACTCTTGCAGCCCTTACAGGAGAGGCAGGTATCTAGAGCTTCTTTAAGCTCCTGACTTTCCCAGCCATCTTGAATAACTTCGCCCTGGATCATTTCCCAAAAGAGTCGTGAACGCCCACGGGTGGAAAAACGCTCTTCTTTTGTAGCCCGATAACTTGGGCACATCGTGCCAACTTTTTCACTGCGGCACTTCCCCATACCAACACAACGTTCAACTGCTCTCTGGAAGCCATTACCCTCTTGACTCAAGAAATTCAGACGCGTCTTGATATTGACGATTTTGTATTCTGGTCCCATGCGCAGATTCTCATCTACGCGGTAAGGGTGAACCACTTTGCCAGGATTGAGTTTATTTTGAGGATCCCAGATACGCTTGAACTCATGCATCGCACCCATCAACTCTTCACCAAACATGATGGGGAGGAATTCTGCTCTAGCCTGACCGTCACCATGCTCGCCCGTGAGCGAACCACCAAATTCAACCACTAAGGTTGCCGCATCACGAATAAAAGATCTAAATTTAGCAACACCTTCTGCAGATCGAAAGTTAAAGGTAATGCGCGCATGAATACACCCATCACCAAAGTGTCCATAGAGCGAAGTTTCATACTCGTAAGAGTCTACTAATTTTTGGAAAGCTCGCAGATACTCTCCCAAGCGCGCTGGATCAACCGCAGCATCTTCCCACCCCACTACCGGATCAGGAGAATTTGGGTCAATGGATAAATGGGTGGCAGATGCACCATTTTCACGAATCGACCAAATACGCTTTTGTACTAATGGATCAGACTCTAACCAGGTCGATGGCCTAGGACCCTTAGTTCTTACCTTGAAATACTCCTCGGCTTTTTTGGCCTGAGCAATTGCGCCCTCAATAGTATCGTCACCGAACTCCACAACTACCCAAGCATTGCCAGCCGGCAATAAGTCGATCTCCGCCTTTGCTAAATTACGATCTTGCAAGCCGCGGATGATTTTGTAATCCAGACCTTCGATTGCAATGGGATTAAAAGATTGGTACTCAGGTACAGCATCGCCTGCTACATAAATATCATCAAAGCCAAGCACTAGAACCACACGCTTGGCGGGACTCTTCACCAATCTCACTTTAGCAGCGAGCGTTAATGCACAGGTCCCCTCAGTTCCGACCAAAGCCTTCGCAACGTTAAATCCATTTTCCGGTAAGAGCTGATCCAAGTTGTAACCAGAGACGCGACGCTTAATGTTCGGGAAGCGCGCACGAATGAGATCTGCATAGCGTTCACGCAAGGTCAGCAAGTCTTGATAAATCTGACCTTTGCGTCCACCAGCAGCAATGATGTCTTGTAACTCTTGATCGGATGTTGGGCCAACCCAAAAACGTTCGCCATCGTAAGTCAGAATTTCTAAAGCTTCAGTATTTTCCAGCGTCTTGCCGGCCATCACCGAATGGGCGCCACAAGAGTTATTAGCCACCATACCGCCTAATGTACAACGGCTGTGCGTAGAAGGATCTGGCGCAAAAGTTAAACCGTGCAATTCAGCAGCATCACGCAGTGAATCACAGATGACTCCAGGTTCAACAACAGCATTACCAGCTACTGGATCTAAAGCAAGAATATGGTTGCAATACTTTGAGATATCAAAGACCACGGCATTGTTGACCGTCTGGCCATTCATAGAAGTACCGGCGCCACGCATGAGTACCGGGGCCTTATTGCGATGACAAATCTCGATACCCTTGACAAATTCTTCGGTATTTTTCGGGGTCACAACCCCAATCGGGATTTGTCGATAATTAGAAGCTTCTGACGCATAAACCGCCTGATGAGCCGTATCGAAATGAACGGAGCTTCCAAGAGCTGCTGTGAGCTCAACGTTGAGCTGCTCCCACTGAGAAATACCACCCATATTCAATCCTTGTTAGATACGATGAACCCATTAAGGGCATTGAGCATTTTATCAACTCCCAGCAATTTCTGTGCAAGCCGCTTGATTGACAAAAGCCCCTTTGCAAGCAAGAATCTTCCTCATGAATAAAGCACCTAAGGTACTGGCATTTGATGTATTCGGCACAGTGGTTGACTGGCATGGCTCCATAGCCGCTGAGGTCACCCGCCTTGGACTTCTAGTTGATCCCGATGCCTTTGCTACAGCCTGGCGGCAAGGTTACAGGCCAGCTATGGCTCGGGTTCGCTCTGGTGAATTGCCGTGGACAAAAATTGATGATCTCCATCACATGATCCTGATTGATGTTCTCAAGGCCTTTAAAGTCAGCTCTTTATCTGAAAATCAAATACAGCATCTCAACCTCGTTTGGCATCGACTCAATCCTTGGCCTGAGGCTGTCGAAGGTCTACATCAGCTAAAAAGTCAGTTCACGATCGTCACTCTCTCAAATGGCAATATGGGCTTATTAGCTGATATGGCAAAAAATGCGGGCTTACCTTGGGACTTAATTCTTTCGGCTGAAGTTTTCCGTCACTACAAACCAGACCCCGAAACCTATTTGGGCGTAGCAGATATCTTCAATCTCTCCGCAGAAGAAGTGATGCTGGTTGCGGCACACAAGGATGATCTCGAGGCTGCTCACGCCTGTGGATTACAAACAGCCTTTATTGAGCGCCCATTAGAGTTTGGCAAAAATCACTTACGAAATGATCTGCATGTGGAGCAATTTACCAACTACCATGCAAAAGACTTTCTGGATCTTGCGCGCCAGTTAGGCGTATCAGATCCAGATCAACACTAGACGTATTCAGCAACCTCTACCAGATTATTGTCTGGGTCACGTAAGTAGACAGAACGAATGGGCCCAAGGGCACCTCGTCTTGGCACAGGCCCAACATCAATAGCGACAGCATGCTTATGAAGATGCGCGATAAAGTCATCTAGGGGAATTGCTGAAATCAAACAAAAATCTCCCGAACCAATCGTGGGCACTTTAGCCTTTGTAGGCGTCTCAGTATCTTTATCCTGAAGATTGATTTTTAACTGTCCAAAACGCAATGAATAACGCGGCTGCCCTTCTGGACCAGTAAAAAACTCGCGCTCAAAACCCAATGCTTTTTCATACCACTGAGTAGTGACCTCAATATCAGTTACAGTCAAAACAATGTGATCAATACGATCGATGATATTTTTCAAAACAATCTCCAAGATGATTGGCAATAATTTAGTAATTTACCCAAAACATCATACCGAAGAATTACAGGGCTTACCTAGACAGAAGTCTTAGAAATAAAGAAGGCCTTCGGAACCTCAGTGCACCAAACAACACCGTCCCCTACCTGGCCTGTTTGGCAGATAGTCACGATACGGTCCATCAGGACTTCTGCAACCTCATCGTTACAAACAATTTCAATCTTCACTTTTGCCGAGTAGTCTGTTAACTCATCTTTAATGTTGAATTTGGCTGTGCGATTGGGAGCGCTACAGCCCTCAACCTTACTCACAGTCATCCCTGGAAAGCCTGGGGTTTCTAGTAATGCTGTTCGAAGAGCAGCTAACTTATTTGGGCGAATAACCGCCTTCACTTCCATCATGCTTCCACCTCTTTATCTTCAAACCATCTATATAAAACTGGGAGTACTAGTAATGTTAATGCGGTTGAGGTAATCAGACCTGAGATCACCACGGCTGCTAGCGGGCGCGTTACTTCAGAGCCTGGGCCGCCAGAAAATAGCATTGGTACCAAAGCCAACATAGCAACTGAAGCAGTCATCATGACTGGCCTAAAGCGATGACCACAACCATGCAATAGCGCATCTTCCATGGAGTAACCATCTTCACGTAATTGCTTAATGAATGAGATTAGCACCACACCATTTAGAACCGCAATACCCCAGAGGTTAATAAACCCAACCGCAGCTGGCACAGAGAGATACTCACCAGATATAAATAAACCAAATACACCACCAATCGAGGCAAATGGTAAAACCAAAATAATCAATCCAGCCAGGCGCAATGACTTAAAGAGCATGAAGAGCAGGAAATAGATCGCCAAAATTGTTAACGGAATAATGATCATTAGACGCGCCATTGCCCGTTGCATATTTTCAAACTGGCCGCCCCACTGCAGTGAATAGCCTTGTGGAAGTTCAACTTGCTTGGCAATCAGCTCCTGCGCCTCTTTAACAAAACCACCTAGATCTCGCCCATCAACGTTCACACCTACAACTAGGCGCCGCTTACCAGACTCTCGAGAAATTTGCGCCGGGCCATCAACAAGAGCAATATCCGCTAGGTCGCGCAATAGCACCTGTGCGCCATCTGGAGAATGCAAAATAATATTGCTGATTGCATCTACATTGTCTCGGTAAGGGGCTGGATAACGCAATTGCAAGGGAAATCTTCTCTCACCCTCATACACAATGCTGGCTTGCTTGCCGCCAATAGCAGTTTCAATCACATCATTTACATCAGAAACATTAATACCATAGCGGGCAATTGCATCACGGTTAATAATAATGTTTAAGTAATTTTGACCAGAAGCCTGCTCTATACGCAAGTCATTACTACCTTTCATTTTGGTCAGGATCTGACTGATTTGGCCGCCTAGCTTTTGCAGGGTAACTAGATCATCACCAAAAATTTTGATAGCCACCTGTGAGCGAACTCCAGAGACCATCTCATCAACACGTGCTGCGATGGGCTGGGAAATAGAGAGCTCAATACCCGGCAAAGTTTTTAGCTTGTCACGAATTTGCTGGGCAATCTCTTCCTGGCTAAACTTGCGATCGCCTATAGGCTTCAGGGTCACGATCGGATCGGATTCATTAGGCTGACCCGGATCTGCGGGAGACTCGCCTTTACCTAAACGAGATACTGCCATCTTCACATCTGGAATGGTCATGATGCGTTTGATCGCCTCAAACTCCAGCTTAATCGATTCATCTAAGGAAATATTCGGGGCACGGATGATGACTGGTGTAATCGAACCTTCCTGCATCACTGGAATAAATGCTTTTCCAAGCAAGGTAAATCCGATGATGCTAGCGACCAACCCCATCAAGGATCTTTTAACGACTAACTTGGGATTGGCAAGACACCAATGCAACCACCGCTCATACGGTGCGCGCAAACGAGCCACAATTTTTGTGTCATCCTCACTTCCGCCTTTCAGAACATAAGAGCACAAGACTGGTGACAAGGTGAATGAAAGAATGAGTGAGATGGTTAATGCGATGGCAATCGTAATCGCCATCGGTGCAAACATTTTTCCTTCCATACCCTCCAAGGAAAGAAGTGGCATGAAAACCAAAATAATGATGCCAACACCAAATAACACTGGCGTACCAACCTCAGTAGCGGCCTCTAAAATAATACGAATCTTCGACTCGCCCATTTTGAGTCTTTCGCCTAACTTGGCAAAGGTATTTTCTACTACCACTACAGATCCATCCACCATAATGCCGATCGCAATTGCAAGACCTCCAAGGGACATCAGGTTGGCAGAGATGCCATACCGATTCATCACCAAGAAGGTTAATAGCGGCGTCAAAATTAAAGTCGCCACCACAATGAGCGAGGAGCGAACATCGCCTAAGAATAAAAACAGCAGAATGACTACCAGAATGACACCTTCAATCAACACCTTAGCGACATTAAACATCGCCGCATTGACAAGATCTGTACGATCATAAAACGGCACAATTTGGAGTCCATCAGGCAATAACTTGCCCTCATTAATCTCAGCTACTTTGAGCTTGATACGATTCACTACCTCGCGCGCGTTACCACCACGGATCATTTGAATGATGCCAGCAACACTCTCGGTATAGCCGTTCTTAATAGCAGCGCCCTGCCGAATTTCGCTGCCAATAGTCACTTCAGCCACGTTCTTTACATAAACCGGAATACCCTTTACTTCCTTGAGAATGATTTTTCCAATATCTTCGGGTTTGGTAATAAGGCCCACACCACGAATGAGATAGCGCTCTGCATAAGTAGGCAACTGTCCACCACCGGAGTTTGCATTGTTTCTGGCAAGTGCCTCATAAATGTCTCGGAGACCCACTTGATAGTGACGTAATCTTTCAGGATTTACCAAGACCTGATACTCGCGAGCGTATCCACCTTGCGTATTAATCTCAGCAACACCAGAAATTGAGCGCAACATCGGACGCACCACCCAATCCTGAATTGTTCGACGCTCCTCAAGCTCCTCAACTGTCAACTGCCTATCGCCATCGGAAGGATGATCGAGCGTGTATTGATAGATTTCTCCTAAACCAGTCGACGGTGGTGCCATTACAGGAGTGATACCGACGGGCATTGCAGAAGCCACCTCAATCAAACGCTCTGTAACCAGCTGCCTTGCAAAGTAGAGATCCGTCTTTTCCGTAAATACCAATGTAATCACTGAGAGGCCATTACGATTAAGTGAGCGCATCTCAGTTAAGCCGGGCAAGCCCGTCATACTTAACTCAATCGGCACTGTTACGAAACGCTCAACCTCTTCTGGAGATCGGCCTGGGGCCTCCGCTGCAATCTGAATCTGAACGTTAGTCACATCGGGGAATGCATCGACCGATAGTCGTTTTGTTGCCAGTAAGCCTGCAACAAATAACACCAGTGCAATGATGACAACTAATAAACGCTGTTGTAATGAGAGGCGAACAATTTTTTCAATCATCGTGACTAACCACCACTTAACTGTCTCTTGCGTTCAGTATTTAAATGGAAGGCCCCATTGATGGCGATTTCCTGACCATCCTTCAGACCGGAGATGACTGGGCGATAACCTTTACCCTCAGGGCCCAATTTAACTGTGACCATCCGATAGGTGTCCTCATCCTCACGTATAAAGACATGATCATGGTTATCTTCACGGATCACTGCGCTAGATGGAACTAGTAAGCGCTCTGTAGGCTGACTCTCAATCATCATGGTTGCTAACATGCCCGGCTTGATGAGACCATCTTTATTGGGCACTTCCATTCTGACGACTACTGTGCGTGTTTGCGGGTTGACGATCGAATCCACGTGGGCAACAACGCCCTCAATTGATGAGCCTCTTAAGGCAGGAATAACCAGAGTTACTTTCTGACCCTTATGAATGAGATAGGCATTACTTTCCGGAATCTCCGAGACAGCCCAAAGGGAACTCAGATCAGCAACAGTGAATAAAGCATCAGCCGGCTGAACCACTTGCCCCTTATTAATTTTGCGCTCAACAATTTCGCCAGGGATAGTTGCAATGACATTATTGATTGACTCAATCACACCTGATTTCGCCAAACGATCAATGCTGGGTTGATCCATTCCCTGAACGCGTAATTGGTCATTGGTGGCTCGAAACTCTGCCTTTGCACTGCTAGCTTCAGCCTCGCGCCTTTGCAGTTCTGCTAAAGCAATCACATCCTCTTTATATAGAATTCTGGCACGATTAGCGGCTTGATCGGCCAGCTGACTAGCGCTCTTTGCCTTCAAGTAAGACAGTTGAGATTGCGTCAATTCGGTAGAAGTAATCTTCGCTAAAATATCGCCCTGCTTAACACGCTGTCCTGGGATTGCCAAAATATCGGATACACGACCTGTGACGTTTGCGCCAATGCGCGACAGAAATAGTTCATTAAAATCAATTCGTCCAGACGCACGCAGTTCCTCAACAAAAGATCCAGTGTTAATACGCCCATTCGTAATCATATTACGCAGGTCTTGATTGACAATAACTATATTGGGATCTTGGACAGATTTAATCCTCGGGCTACGATCAAACACATTAAAGTAATTCAGAATGATCAAAAATAAACAAAACCACGGAAGATAAAAAAGACTTTTCTGCGCCCACTGAGGGCTCTTATCGTATTGCTGAGCTACCCGTGGCACGTGGGCGCTAAACCACTCATGAGTCAATACATATAGATCATGCTGGGTTTTGATAACAACAGCGATCCATTCCTGAACATAGACTTTTGCAATCGCCAAGTATTGGGTATACCAAGCCTTTAACTGATCCATCATTACTGTGAACTTTTGCTTCATTGCTTTCCACTTTCAATCTTTGCAATCCACTCTGGGCTTGCCCTTAAACGCTGAATTTCCGTAAGGACAGAAGCCAAATCAAAACGAGCCTTAATTAAATCATTGCGAGCCACTCTGAATGTTCTTTGCGCATCCAAATACTCGAGCATGCCACGCTCACCATACCGATAAGAAACTTCAGCAATCCGCCTTGCACTCGAAGCTAACTGAACAACCTCTTGATCTAATATTTTTACTTGATAGCTCGTCATTTGGTAAAGCTTATAAGCGGTTTCTAATTGCTGTTCAAGACTTTGACTTTGGGCATTCAATTGATTCTTAGCTCTAGAAGCATTGGCCTCTGCCTCCGCTATCTGACCGCCCTTAAAATCCCAAATAGGAATGCTTACGACCAAGCCATACAGTCGGTCTGTGAAGTTGGGGTCGTTGTATTGCTGAGCCTTAATAGAGAGTCGAGGTAAGCGAGAATTTTGCTCAAAACTGAGCTTTGACTCAGTTGCCTCAACCTCTGCTTTTGCCCTCTGCAACTCAGGGCTTTGCGCATGCAGCTCATTGAGTAATATTGGTAAAGGGGGTAATGGCTCTATCTTCAGGGCTTGCGAAACAACCTCATAGTCAGGTGGCAAGCTATGCCCCACCACCTGCCTAAGCTGACCCTTGGCCTGCTCAACCCTGAGCTTGCTAGATTCAGCATTAATTTGCGCATTCAGAAATTCAGTTTGCGCCCGGATCAATTCAAATCGAGCGGTATCGCCGACGTCATAACGAATTTGCATGCGATCTCGAATTTGCTTTGTCAGACTCAAATCTTCTTCGGCAGCTTTTAGTTCTGCATCGCGACGCATTAATTCATAGAAACGCTGCTGTACTCTTGAAATCATTTCGATTTCAAAAGCGATACGGGTAGCCTCTGCAGCGCGGACATTGGCCTCGGCAGCATTTACTCTAGGGTAGCGGGAATAGGGCATATCCAAAGGCTGAGTCACTGACCACGACGAGACATTGCCAGTGGTTAATGGGCCAGATACCGACCTCTGTTGTCCAGTATTCATTTCAAAGTCAGGATTTGGAATCGCGCGAGCCGAAGAGAGTTGCCCCTGAATTGCTTTTGATTGATCCCGCGCCGCCAACACCTGGGGACTCGACTCCAATGCAATCCCAATCAGTTCGTTGATCGTCAGCGGCTTTTGAACTTGCGCACTGACTCCGCCTATCAATAGGAAATAAATCAGGAGTATCGGCGGGAGCCTAATGGCACTCATTACGAGACTTTGAGAAAATAAATGAGATCTTTGATTATCTCGCTCCACTGGATCGAAAGTAGTCAAAATTCCCAAAATTAGGGATCCAAGCCTGTTTTTGGGCAGATAAACTAAGGATTGGGGCTGCAAGTTCAAAAGATAACCATTTATAAAGATTTAAATGGTCTTGCCTTGATATTGACTCACCTTTATACCGGACCCAAAGGTCGAATTGACGATAAAAAGGACTCAGATAGCTGAGCAGGCTACTCCCCACATGTTCAGGAGACATTAGATCATACTTATGGCGAATCAATTGCATTGGGAATAATTCACTCATATGTAGACATGTTTTGAAAATCGGCCATATTGCTGGCTTTTGTGAAACGCCTTTTGCACCAGTTTGTATATTTTCTTAAGGCACATCTCAAGGGCTATGCGCTTATCTCTCGCAGTCATGCTGACCTCGATTTGATGATGATCAAATGTCTCCAAGCTAACTACGCAATTTTGATTGCAATGAGTCTTTGCAGCAGAAATTGCTGAATAGCGAATCTGAATTTTTCGCACCATCCATAAAAGTGGTTTTAAAGAAAATTTCACGCGATTTTCTGTGAAGACTTTTAATTCTGGTTCGACTTCTTCCTTAGCTTCTAAGATCAAATTCATTGCTATCTCCTTTGTTAAACACCAGCACAGAATAGACTGATTTTCTTTCCTAATAAAGAAGAATTTAATTGAATTTATTTCAGTATTTAACTGAATATTTTTTAGATAAAAAAATGCCCTCAAGAAGAGGGCAAAAAGAGAACAGCAGGATTAAAACTAATCGATCACTACAGCCATTAGGGCTGTTGCTGCACCAGCACCGAGAGCTGGAATACCCCAACGCTCAAGAACAGGTAAGGAGCTGCCCGTTACCACCTCTACCGGAATATTACTGATTTCTAGTAGCTTGGCGGTAGTAGAGTTTTCAAATAAACGACTTAGAGAATTCTTCTTCGAAGTGCCAACCACAATGCGATTACATTCCAGTCGCATAGCCTCATCACGAATGGCAGTGCCCGCGTCTCCGCAGACGTAGGTGAAGGTAAAGTTTAGGCCCTGCTTTTCGAGATAAGCAGATGCCGATGCGGAAGCCAGAGCTGCCCGCTCAGCATGCCACTCATTAATTGTTTGCTTGCTCAAAAATTTTCCGATGTGGCGATACAAAGTAGGCTGCACATTGCACAGGTGAAAATGTGCATTAGGATCTTGACCATAAGTCTTTACTGCATGTTTTACTGCCATCTCTGAGTTTTTTGAACCGTCTACTGGAATCAGAATTGTATTCATGTTGCTTTCTCCAAAATGAGTGGACTGCTGTGATGAAACAAGATTTGCAGACTTCGGAATGACCACCGAAGGAGCAATGACATCTTCAAGCGCACGCCTACTTCTAATAAAGCCGCTAGTTAAAACACCTAATACAACTACTACTTGAATGACGTATTCCAAAGCTGGACTCTGAGTTGTAAGCCACTCTTGAGAGATAGGCTCAGAAATCATCATTTTTGCAGCCGTCCAAGCAAGGACACCAGCACCTAAGTAAGTCACAGAAGGGAAGCGCTCAACGAGTTTGAGTATTTGAGTTGAACCCCAAATAACGACCGGAATACTAATGAGCAACCCCAATACGACGAGTACATAACTACCGTGTGATGCACCCGCTACCGCGAGTACGTTATCTAGACCCATGATGGCATCTGCAATCACAATGGTTTTCATTGCACCCCAAAAGGTAGTGGAAGCATTGCCATGCTCATCATTCTCTTGCTCTGGATTGAGCAGGCGATACGCAATCCACACTAACAACAAGCCGCCTATCAACATCAAACCAGGAATCTTCAATAAATAGACCACCACCAGTGTCATGGCACTTCTGACTGCAATTGCACCAACAGCACCCCAGATGATCGCTTTTTTCTGCAGATGTGCTGGTAGATTCCTCGCGGCCATTGCAATGACAATCGCGTTATCACCCGCAAGCACCAAGTCAATGACAATAATTGCCAGCAATGCCGAAAAGAACTCCGGGCTAAATAGTTCCAATTTCATCTCCTCTAAAAATCATCCATGAATTCCATGGATTTCTATGGGGTTAATTTAGGCGTATTTGCTTTAAGTTAAAAGCAGATATATATTGATAGTAATTTCGTAAAAAACTGACAATTAAAATGCTCTATAACTACCGCCACCTTTACTATTTTTGGGTAGTAGCCAAAGAAGGCAGCATGTCTAGGGCCGCCGAACGTCTCAATATCGCAATTCAGACGATTAGTGCCCAAGTTCACGAATTAGAGAAATCACTCGGTTATCTCCTATTTAAGCCGGCTGGTCGCGGCATTACTCTCACTGAATCTGGATTTGCAGCTCTAGAAATTGCCGATCAGATTTTTCTCCTAGGAGAGCAACTGCCTGAGGCAGTAAGAGAGGCTGCAAGCTCCCGCAAAATCAAAATTACCGTTGGCGTCTCTGATGGACTTCCCAAGCTCGTAACTCGGCAATTGCTAGCACCGATTCTAGAGAAGGATGGTGTACAACTCATTGCACACGAGGGTGAGTTTGAAGACCTCCTGGCTGATCTAGCTTTGCATCGATTAGATATCGTGCTTGCGGATAGGCCTGCTCCAGCCAACAAAAATCTTCACGTCTACAGCGAAGAATTGATGAAGTCAGCAATTGCTTGGTTTGGCCCCAAGAAACTACTGAAGCAATCCAAAAAACCATTTCCAGAATGTCTTAATGAGTTACCTATCCTACTGCCTACCTCTCATTCCAAGGTTAGGCACTTGATTGATCAATGGTTTGCTGAAAACGGGATCAACCCCAACATTACGGGGGAGTTTGAGGACAGCGCCCTCTTAAAAACGTTTGCGGCCAGCGGCCTTGGAGTGTTTCCAGCAGGAGAGAGCATCAGGAAAGATTTACAAGACACTTATCACATTGAAATGATTGGTAAATGCGAGCATGTTTACGAATATTTTTATGCCATTCGCTCAGAGAAGAAAATTCAGCATCCGCTCGTAGAAGCCATTATTAGACGTTAAACCATGGCAAATTTCCTAGACCCAGCAATTCTCTTTTTTCTATTTGGCGCATTTGCTGGCGCTGTTAAATCTAACCTGGAAATTCCTCCCCCAATAGCTCGCTTTCTTTCGCTCTACCTCTTGATGGCCTTAGGTCTTAAGGGAGGGTTTGCCTTACATAAGTCAGGCTTCACAACAGAAATCGCACTCTCGCTGGGCCTTGCTATCTTTTTAGCTATCTTGATTCCTATCATTGGCTACCAAATCCTCAGAACTAAGCTCAATACGTTTGATGCGGCAGCTATAGCTGCTACCTATGGCTCCGTCAGTGCAGTTACATTTATTACGGCCACCCAATACTTAGATCAATTTAATATCAGTTATGGGGGTCATATGGCAGCAGCAATGGCCCTCATGGAGTCCCCAGCGATCATCTTGGCAATTGTTTTGGCAAACAATGCGCGAGCTGCGCACGCGAAACAAACTCAAACAGGACTTCAACAAACGGGTATCTCAAAAATCCTGCATGAGTCATTCACCGATGGTGCACAGCTTCTACTTCTGGGCTCAATGGTAGTTGGCCTCGTGAGCGGAGATGCCGGCCAAAAACTCATGGCGCCATTTTCTATTGATCTCTTCAAGGGGATGCTGGCATTTTTTCTATTAGATATGGGTCTAATGGCAGCTAGAAATATAAAAGGTTTGTATGGCAAACCCCCTATCACCCTGATCTACGCCATTGCTTCCCCGCTCTCACATGCTCTGATTGCATTAGCACTCTGCAAGCTGATTGGCCTTCCGCTTGGTAATACGATTTTATTGATGGTGCTTGCGTCAAGTGCTTCTTACATTGCCGTACCAGCAGTTTTACGACATGCATTACCAGAGGTGAACCCAGCCCTCTATATGGGCATGTCTCTAGGCATCACCTTTCCATTTAATATTATTTTGGGTATCCCTCTTTATGCCATGATTGCAAAATTGGTAATGTAGTAAATCCATGAGTCCTACTATGAGATATGCAAATGGGTATTTATTTCAATAGAACAGCAAGCGTTTTAACAAAACATGGCAAAGAGCATGTGTTGAGTGCAGTCTTGCAGCCCGCTACCGGGATGGAAATAAAACATACTGCGGCTTACGATACTGATTTACTGGGAACTTTTACTTTGGAAACACCCAGGTATGGCAGCCAGCTCGATGCCGTAAGAAAGAAAGCTCAGATCGGTATGGAGCTGATCGGTACAGATTTAGGTCTAGCAAGCGAAGGAGCGTTTAGTGCCGACCCATTTACGGGGATGCTGGCGTGGAATAGTGAACTAGTCATTCTGATTGACTCAAAACTACAATTAGAAATTACGGGGTTTTATAGCGCTCCTGCACAAAACAATCATACCTATGTAAAACATTGGGAGGAGTTAGAGCAATTTGCGCATACTGCGCTTTTTCCATCCCATCTTTTGGTGATTAAGCCTACGGATCAATACCATCCACAATCAATCAAGGATATTGGCAATATCAAGCAACTTAAGGATGCCTTTGAATGGGCCTCAGCGCACTCTTCAAAAGGGATTGTTTATGTTGAAAATGATCTCAGAGCCTTTGCCAATCCTACGCGCATGGATCATATTCGGCTCGCAACTCTCGATCTTGCAAACAAGCTCAATTCTTTATGCCCAGCATGCCAGAAACCAGGCTATTGGATCAAGGACATTCAGCGCGGCTTACCCTGTAATGCCTGTGGCATGCCCACTAATCAAGAGATCACAAAAATATGGGGATGCCTCAAATGTGAACATCGAGATGTTAAGGGCATCAAGACATTAAAATTTGCAAACCCATCTTTCTGCAATCACTGTAACCCGTAATCTACTGCCTAGATTTTTCTAGATTTTGTATGGATTGTTTTACCTACTTCTTGTTTTGCTTCACTACAGTACTACTCTTCTCAAAGTTTGAAAATGAATCTGTCATAGCCGCGCGAATCAGATCAAAATTCTCAAGCGCATTATTAAAAGAGGTTTTAAATATCGAGGTGTATGGCTCAGCACCCGCAGGAGAATTTTGTGTTGCCTCATTCACAAAATGAATTAAGTCATGTTGCGACTCTTTAATCATTGCCTCGGCAATTCTTGCTAACTCTTTATTTCCGCTAGCTAAGGCCTGAAAAAGTTGGGATTGATACTCGGCCACCTCTTTCGCAGCATCTTGTAATACCTCAGCATGTACATAATCAAATGTCGCCTTAGGGTCCTGCGTTTTCATGAGCTCGGCTACTTTAGCTTGCATTCGAGAGGAGAGCTCTTGAGCAGCGCGTTGATTTAATTGAGCAATCTCCTGAGCGCTTGTTAGTGCCACTTGGCCAGCCGCCTGAGCAGCCTTCATACCCTTGGCTTGATTTGCCATTACATTCAAATCAAATGGATTCTTACTCATGCACATCTCCTTAGTTCAATTAGCAATTTATTCAATCTACTCCTGAATGCAATGCATTGAGATAGAGAAATACCACTAGAGACAGGCAGAAACATAAAAGGGCGCTTAAGCGCCCTTTTTGGTGTGGCAAGCTGACTTACCCTAGTTTAGCGTACGACGATATTCGCACCCTGACGCAACTGGGAGAGAAATTCAAACTGTTTCTTCTGCATTAAGCCATTACGAATAGCTACTTTAGCTTGATCATAAGTTGGGGGCTTACTAGATTTTTTGTCTTCCAACTTAACTAAATACCACCCCTGAGGCATCTGAATCGGAGTAGGAGAAACCTGCCCCTTAGATAAGACTGTGAGAACGGCAGCAATCTGTGGCAAAGTTTGCCCGGCCTGCACCCAGCCTACAGCCCCACCTTGAACCTTATTGGGTGCGAGTGAAATACTCTTAGCCACCTTATCAAAAGACTCACCCTTCTTAATTCTCGTTAGGGCAGCTTGTGCATCAGCCTCAGTAGCAACAGCAATATCACTTACCTTGTATTCCACAATCATCCCTTGTGGACCCAAAGAATTAATTTCACGGTTGTACTCCGCTTGCACGTCAGCATCACTCACTGGATTTTTAGACATGTAAGTAGACAACTCCAATTCTGCTAAATAATTTTGCCGAATCAAGGCCAACTGACTATTGGCTCTGTCAGAGTTAGCAAGTCCATCTTTCTCGGCCTGCTGAGACAGCAGTGAAATTTCAATCATTTTTCCCAAGACCGCATTACGAAGCTCTGGAGAGTCTTTTTGACCTTGGGATAAAGCCACTTGAATACCCCGCTCAACCATATCGTTAGAAATCACTATCCCATTAACAGAAGCAGCAGCATTAATCGGTAGTGCATTCTGAGAATATGCGGCTGTTGAAAGGCCTAAAGCTATCACAAGGCTTACAAGATAAGAAATGGAAATGGATTTCATGAATTACTCTTTTCTAAAGTATAGAAACAATATTAACAGCTTGCGATCACTAAAAATTCAAGGTCGTAGGGATTGGCTCAAACGGCGCAGCCGATTCAGTAGCCTGCGCCTCAGCCTGCTGCTCACCATCTGGATTTTTGATATAGCGAGCATCAAAAGGTACATTCGGACGCTGACTGATAAAGGGGGATGTTGTAAAAACTGGGCCTGCAGGGGTCTCTATGGGTGCAATAGGCTGGCTATTGAATTCCTGGATTTGCGAAGAAGTATAGGGCGAAAAAGTCTGCGCAAGAGACGTGGTTGAGAATGCAAAACTAAAAGTGATGCCGAAAATGAAGCTGACTTTTAGCCGCACAGAATTTTCTAAGATAGTTTTTGGATAATACTCAGGCATATAAGCCATCAGCAATTAATTTGATACTAGCTATCAGTAAGAAAAACTGCACAATGATGTAATACCATTTGACCGAAATCTTATTAGCTAAATAAAACCCGCAATAGACGCCTACCGGCACTAAGGGAAGCAGTAGGATTGAAGTAGCTAGTTGCTTAAAGTTTAGTAAATCAAGATAAGCATATGGAACTAACTTCCCAAAATTGATGAAAGTAAAAAATATCCCCAAGGTTGAGGTGTATACGATTGGCAAAACTTTTTCCCTTAACATATAAACCGTGATTGGCGGGCCGCCTATATGGGCAATAAAAGAAGTAAAGCCCGATACTCCGCCCATCAATCTTCCAAGCCATGGTGAGGGCTTAGACTGCTTCAGATCTAAGCGTGACATGACTAGACTTTGAACTAAAAACAGCAGAGTAAAGATACCGATTGAGAGAGATAGAATTTGGGGGGTAATGGCAGAGAAAAATAGGTAACCCAAAAGCATGCCGAATGCAGCGGGTAATAAAATCAGCTTTAATATTCTCCAGTCGGCATTTCTAAAAAATCGCTGCAATCCCACCAAATCAATTGCAATCAGGAGTGGCAAAAGAATGGCTAAAGCTTCATGAATACTTGACTGACTTGCCATCAGCGGCAATGAAAGCACTCCTAGGCCAGCACCGAACCCACTTTTAGAAATACCCACAATAATCACGCTAATCGCCGCAAATACAAAAAAGGCTAAGGAGTGGTCGTTAAAGGCCTGAAACAAAGAAATCATGGAAAGTTTGCTAAATACGTAATCAGTAGAAATTCATTTTAGGGCTAAAAGCTTTTAGCAAGGTCTTAAAAAAGGTATCCTGAAGCAAACAGGCTTACCAATTGATAGCTCATGAATATACCTAACCCATTTACCAACAAGGTCTATGCACTTGGTGATGGGAGTCACTACCAGATTCGTCCTATCCAAGCGAATGATCGAGAGCGAATCATTGAGCTATTCAATCATCTTTCGCCAGAAAGTCGCTATCTCCGATTTGCCCACGCAATCTCCAAACTTCCAGATGACTTTCTTGATGATATCTTGCATTTGGACTATAAAAAAGAAATGGCATTGCTTGCGGTAATGACAAGCCACAAAGGTACTGAGGAGATTACTGGAATTGCACGCTATGCGACACCGCCCAATCAAAATACTTGTGAGTTCTCCTTGAGCGTAAGTGATAGCCACACTTCACATGGTGTTGGCACACATTTGATGCTGAATCTCATTGAACATGCCAAAAAGAATGGATTGCAAGAAATGATTGGATATGTTTTGAGAAAAAATTCTAGAATGCTTCAGCTTGTCTCTGATCTGGGCTTTCAGATTCTTAACCAGGATGATGACCCTGACTTTAAAACTGTGAGTCTGCCACTGTGAACCAATCAAACCAAATCCACTCAGAAAATTCAATCCTCATCTTGATCGATTTACAGGGGCGCCTGATGCCTGCGATTGATCAAGGTGAGGTAGTACTCAAGCAATGTATTCGCGCGGCTCAAATTGCCCAACTACTCGAAATTCCAATTATTGGCACAGAGCAAAGTCCGAGCAGCTTAGGAAGTAATCTCGATTCAATTCAGTCTTTTTGCAGTAAAACGATTCAGAAGGAGCATTTCAATGCCTGCGCTGACGGCCTGACTGCTGCGATTCCTGATAATCGACAACAGTGCATTCTGATGGGATGCGAAACCCACGTTTGCTTAATGCAAACAGCACTTCAACTCATCAATGAGAGCTACGATGTTTCCGTAGTGGTTGATGGAGTGGGCTCACGCCGAGCACTCGATAAGCAAATTGCGCTTGATCGACTCAGTATTTCTGGAGCACGACTGATTACTGTTGAGATGCTTGGATTTGAGTGGTTAAAGACAGCTCAAAATCCCGTCTTCAAAGAAGTTCTTGCGCTACTCAAATAATAGGGCTGGGCTTGCGAGTCTTTATTTGCTATTCTGCAGCATCACTTAAAGGATTTTTATGACGAACGACACTCAAACCCAAAACGACGAAGATTTTGATTACGGGTGCGAATGCGCCATGACACTCTTAAATGAGCCAACAGAAGATTGCCTCAATGATCTGATTGATGAGCTTGATGAAGATGGCATGATCGCTACCGAAGTAGTTTATGGTCTTTTAGCAACCATCCTCATGAGTATCACCTCCGAGGATGAGGATGATGAGGAAGTACAGTAAAACGAACTAAGCCAAGATTTTCAGGGCGAACTGATCCATGGCAATCGCCATGGTGATATCTAGCTCAGTCAAGGCCCCCAGAGAATGGGTACTCAATCGCACTGATACCTTATTCCAAGCATTTGACCAGTCTGGGTGATGATCTAACTCCTCAGCGAAGTCCGCACACAGTGTCATGAACTCAAAGGCACTCTTAAAGTCCTTAAATACAAATACCCGCTCGAGCTCTTGAGCATTCCGACACACCTGCCACTCAGGTAAAACTGTTGCAAAGTCAAAATCCTTAGCAAGTAGATTGGGTTTAGACAATGGGAGCTCCTACACTCTGAGATAGTTTCTGTAAATCATCTGGGTACAGCCAGCGCCACTCACCCTCAGCTAAATCTGCTGGCATGATGTATTGTCCGATTTCGGTACGGTGCAGCCTAGCAACATGATTGCCTACTGCAGCCATCATTCGTTTCACCTGATGATAGCGCCCCTCAACAATAGTCATTGCTAAAATATTTTCCCCAAGCTGCTGGCATGCTGTAGCAAAACAGGGCTTTGGATCATCATCCAATACAACACCTGTTAGCAAATGATCAATCTGCTTTTGGCTAATGGGCTCAGGAGTAGTGATCTCATATACCTTGCCGATGTTTTTCTTTGGCGTGGTCATCTTATGAATAAACTGGCCGTCATCCGAAATCAAAATTAAGCCAGTAGTATCAAAGTCTAGACGTCCGACACATTGCAAGCCTCGCTCTACAAAAGGTTTAGGCAACAAACTGTAGACGCTTGGATGATGCGTGGTTTTGTGGGAGCACTCATAGTTTGGCGGCTTGTTAAAAGCGATATAGGCTTTTTCGTGAAACTCCCAATCTTTGCCATCTACATTGAGTATTAATCCTTCGGTAGCTATACGCTCGTCTGGATCATCGGCTAGAACACCATTGACCTTGACTAGGTCGGCATGGACTAAATCGCTGCAATAGCGCCTAGTCCCAAAGCCTTGACTAAATAGTATTTTTTCGAGAGCAATTGGTTTGGCCATACCTTGCCGAGAATACTACAAAGCTGCTCTCAGGGTCACCGTGGAATGAAGCCGTTATGATGGCTGCATATTGCCTCTCAGCTTCTTACTGACTACTCCCATGCTCTCAACCCCAGCACTCAGAAATCCTCTCCATACCCGTGAAATTACTTTTCAGGGCTACGCTCGAGAAGATGGCCTGTGGGACATTGAAGCGCATTTACGAGATTTTAAATTTCAGCCATTTACCACCGGTGGAAAAACCTGGGAGCCAGGCCAAGCTTTCCACGATATGTGGGTTCGCATTACTGTCAATACTGAATTAGTAATTCAAGCAATTGAAGTAGCCATGGACAGCCACCCCCACCCAGAATGCCCGCAAGTGATCCCTCCAATGGATGCGCTGATTGGAGCTCGCATTGGTAAGGGTTGGCGCAAAACTATTAACGAACATCTTGGAGGCATTAAGGGATGCACTCATTTACGAGAACTGCTCAGCAATATTGCTACCGCCGCGTTTCAGTCTATTCCAGGGGCACTATTTGACCCGGATGACAACAAACCACCACTCTATTTGGGAACCTGTAAATCTTGGGATTTCGACGGTCCAGTAGTGATGCGCATCTACCCCAAGTTTTACAAATGGAAACCTACAATTTAGGTTTTATTACAACTCACCCCGGTGAACACTAAAACCATTGAAAGACTGTTGTACTGGCATTAGCTCAACCAAATTAATATTCATATGACTTGGCAAGTTGGCAGACCAATAAATAGCCTCTGCCACGTCATCTGCACTTAATGCCTTCACGCCGGTATAGACCTTACCAGCCTTACTATCATCACCTTTAAAGCGCACATTCGAAAACTCAGTTCCAGAAGACATCCCTGGCTCAACGCAAGTAACGCGTACTGGCGTGCCAATTAAATCCGCCCTGAGATTTAAACTAAATTGCTGAACAAAGGCTTTAGTGCCACCGTAAACGTTGCCACCCGGATAGGGATAATGTGCCGCTACTGAGCCTATATTAATCACATGGCCACACTTGCGCTCTACCATTCCCGGCAAAAAGGCACGCGTCATATGCACTAACCCCTTGATATTGGTATCAATCATCCGATCCCAATCCGTAAGCAAAGCCTGATGCGCCGGCTCAAGCCCTAAAGCCAATCCAGCGTTGTTAACCAACACTGTCACCTTGGCAAACTCGGCTGGTAGTGTGGCTGCGAGCCCATCAACCTTTGCGCTATCGCAAACATCAACAGCTAAAGTGAGTAATTTTTTCTGCTGCTCTACTGGCAGGGATGCTTGTAAAGCTTCTAGGCGCTCGACTCTTCTGCCTAAAGCGATCACTTGATGGCCATGCGCCAAAAACCGCCTCGCAGCTGCCTCTCCAAAGCCGGCAGTAGCGCCGGTGACTAAAACTGTATGTTCCATATTGATCTACTTATTTTTTCTAATTGACTGAACTATTTATATTACTGCGTATATGAGATTGTTGCGTATTTTTACTCATCTCCTGATTTTAGTGGGATTAATAGGTCATGCTTGCGCTGATGAAAGCAAGTTCTCTGGAGGTTTATTCAATCTAGAGAAAGCATCCGATGAATACCATGGTGTCCCATCGCCTTAATCAAAATTTTTATTCTCGGTAGATACCAGCAAAGTTATCCTGTCTACGACTAGTCCGTTGATGGAAAACTGTCATTTAATTTCTGACGAATACTTTAGTCTTGATTGATTAAAAAATCGTTCTCGATGACTGCCGCTTTCGATTTCACTAAAGCCTCTACCAACCAAACTTGAAAATCTTCACTGCTCATATTGAGCTGCTTGCGAATACTTTCCAATACAGGCGTACCTGCAATCCACTGATTAGTCTCTGCTAGCTTTCGTCTACGCCATTCCAATAGCTTGTACTTCAGGAGTACCTTGGCGCCATGACGTGCATTGCGGTCAGCATCACTTGAGAGGTAATCGAGGCGGGATTTTGCGATCTCAATCGACTTACTGACATCCGTAAAAGGCTTGCCATGTCCAGGAATAACCAAGGCAACGGCAAGTCCTTCAATTAACTCTAAGGTCTGTGCTACTTCTTCAAAGCCACCCTCACCCCAAAGCTCAGGAAAGATAACTCCAAAGCCCTCCTCCCATAGCGCATCGGCAGAGATCAAGATTTGATGCTGCTCTTGGTACAACATAATTGAATGGTTATCATGGCCTGGAGCAGCCAGAATTTGCCAGCGATAAGATCCTAAGATAATTTCTTCGCCAGGCACAAGAAGGGTATGGTGTGTGAAGCGTGGGCACTCTTGCCCCAATTGCTGAAAGCTCAGCAAATCCTCATTCCAATCTCGTACTGAGATTGCCTCTGCTTCTGGTATCCATATCTCGCAGTCAAAAACTTTTGATAAAGCCGCGTTACCACCACAATGATCGGAATGTAGGTGGGTGTTAACTACTTTATTCAAGTTTTTTAAGTCATGCTGCTTAAGGGCATTAGTAACTAGATCAATAGTCATCTGCTGGTGTGCACAGTACCCACTATCAACCAGCGATATATCTTCCTCACCGAAGAGCAATACATTGTTGGCCGACAACCACCCGCGCTCGAAAATTTCTATTCCGGGTGGAATCAGGTAATTACCGATACGCTTTTCAAATGCCTTCATTTTTCTGCGCAGTGATTTCAAGCTTTTGAATATTGGAGTGAAGCAACTGGGTCATCGGCGGATTATCCTTAAATGATAGGTCGCCTGCCCAAAAGCTTGCGAATATAGGGAATCCTACAACATAACAGCACTAACAAAACCACTGCGTAGATTGTGACGGTATCTAAATCATTCTTACCTGCCTTGTGCCACCAATAGTGGAGAATTGCAGTACAGGCAATCAGATAAATGAGTCGATGCAAGAGTGCCCAGCGACGACCCAGTTTTCTTTGAGCCCAATGGGTAGAGGTCAGCGCTAGTGGAAATAGCAAAACTAGGCTAATAAAACCCATCGTAATAAAGGGTCGCTTTACTACGTCTTTGAGCATCTCTATTAGATCAAAATCCTGATCTAGCCAAAGCCAGATTACAAAATGCAGTGATGCGTAAAAGAAACTCAATAGGCCCAACATTCTGCGATACCGAATCCACATCGTTGAATTCGTTAACAAACGCAATGGCGTCATCGCCAGTGTCAAACACAAGAAGACTAGCGCCCACGTTCCTGTTGAGCGCGTAATGAACTCAATCGGATTCGCGCCCAGACCATCATGAAACCCCAACCAAATCAAACGATCTAGCGGCAATAAGGCCAATAGGAAGATCAGTAGCTTCATCCAACTTTACTTATCGTGTTGTATTAATAGAATTTCTTCAAATCCATTCCGGTATACATACTCGCCACTTGATCACCATACCCATTAAACATTTGGGTTTTGATCTTGGGAGCAAAGCCACCTTTAGAGTCGCCGATACGACGCTCAGTCGCCTGACTCCAGCGGGGGTGATCCACCAAAGGATTGACATTGGAATAAAACCCATACTCACGCGCATCAAACTGGCTCCAGCTAGTCTTAGGCATTTCTTCTGTCAAACGAATTGCTACAATCGACTTCGCGCTTTTAAAGCCATACTTCCAGGGCACCATGACTCGGACCGGGGCGCCATTTTGCTTTGGTAGTGTCTCTCCATACAGACCAAAAGTTAGCAGAGTCAGTGGGTTCATGGCCTCATCCAAGCGTAGACCTTCTCGATAAGGCCAATCGATAATCTGACTCTTCAGGCCCGGCATTTGCTTACGATCAGCTAAGGCAATAAATTCAACATACTTCGCAGAACCTAAAGGCTGAACCTGATTCAGTAATTTGGATAGAGAGTAACCGTCCCAAGGAATGACCATAGACCAACCCTCAACGCAGCGCATACGATAAATACGCTCTTCCATCGGAGCAAGCTTTAGCAAGGCATCTATATCCAAAGTCATTGGTTTCTTAACCAAACCATCGATCGTTACAGTCCATGGCCGAGTTTGCAAACTGTGGGCATAAGCAGCGGGATCTGATTTATCCGTTCCAAACTCATAGAAGTTGTTATAGCCAGTGACATACTGATAACTAGTTGGTTCATCTTTCAAAACAAAGTTTGGGTTTGGTGTAGCAATTAACTTTTGAGCGTTGCTGGCAAGTGCTTCCCGCGAGAACCAGGGTGCGAGTGCTAGACCAAAGGCTCCGGCCGCAGCATTCTTTATTAAGTCACGACGTCCCTCAAAGACCGCTTTAGGGGTAATTTCCTGGGAAAGCCGCTTTTGCTCATGTTTGGACATATCAAAGTCTCCTCAATGGATTTAATCTAATAGTGACAATAGGCCTTATTCTCCTATGCCTACCAATTTATTGCTGAGCTACGGCATTAACCCAAAAGGTGGACAAGAAAAAAGGGCAAACCAAGCGGCTTGCCCTTTTTATGAAACGAACTTACTTTAAGCAGCTGATGCCGTTTTTAAGATGCTATTCAAAGTAGTGCTTGGACACATCACAGCCACGAACTTGTCATGATTAGGCTTGTAATAGCCACCAATATCCACAGGTTTTCCTTGTACCGCCTTAAACTCAGCAACAATCTTTTGCTCGTTCTCAGTCAACGCTTTTGCAATCGGAGCAAAGTGAGCCTGTAATTCTTTATCTTCAGTTTGCGCAGCTAAGGCCTGAGCCCAGTACATCGCCAAGTAAAACTGGCTACCGCGATTATCTAATTCGCCAGTCCGTGGTGATGGTGACTTATTGTTATCCAACAAGGTACCAGTAGCTTCATCTAAAGTGCGAGCTAAGATTTTGACTTTGGCATTACCAGTCTTATCACCAATATCTTCCAGAGAAACTGCCAGGGCTAAGAACTCACCCAAGGAATCCCAGCGCAAATGATTTTCTTCGACCAATTGTTGAACGTGTTTAGGAGCAGAACCACCCGCACCAGTTTCAAAGAGGCCACCGCCAGCCATCAAAGGCACGATAGATAACATCTTGGCGCTGGTACCGAGCTCCATGATTGGGAACAAGTCAGTAAGGTAATCACGCAAAATATTACCGGTCACAGAGATCGTATCCTTACCGCGAATGATGCGCTCTAAGGTGTAGCGCATTGCGCGAGTCTGCGACATGATCTGAATATCAACGCCAGTTAAGTCGTGCTCTTTCAAATAGGTTTGCACCTTCTTGATCAACTCGGCTTCATGTGGACGATACTCGTCTAGCCAGAATACGGCTGGAGTATGCGACAAGCGTGCGCGGTTGACTGCTAACTTCACCCAGTCACGAATCGGCGCATCTTTTACCTGGCACATACGCCAGATATCGCCCTCTTCCACATTCTGCTCCAGCAAGACTGTGCCGTCATCCGCAACAATGCGAGCTACACCTGCCTCGGTAATTTCAAAGGTCTTGTCATGTGAACCGTACTCTTCTGCCTGCTGAGCCATCAAGCCCACATTGGGTACTGTGCCCATCGTTTTTGGATCAAAGTTACCGTGCGTCTTACAGAAGTTAATGATCTCTTGATAGATGCGAGCAAAGGTACTTTCTGGGATGACTGCTTTAGTGTCATGTAAACGCCCATCAGCGCCCCACATCTTGCCGCCCACACGAATCATGGCTGGCATCGATGCGTCTACGATCACGTCACTCGGTGAGTGGAGATTGGTAATACCTTTGGCAGAGTCCACCATCGCCAAGGCTGGACGGTGCTCATGGCAAGCATGCAAGTCCTGAATAATTTCTTCACGTTTAGATTCTGGCAAAGTCTTGATTTTTTCGTACAAGCTACTCATACCGTTGTTTGGATTTACACCCAACTCTTCAAACAACTTGCCATGCTTTTCAAATGCATCCTTGTAGAAAATCTTGACAGCGTGACCAAATACGATTGGGTGTGATACCTTCATCATGGTCGCTTTTACGTGCAAGGACAACATCATGCCAGTCTTGTAAGCGTCTTCAATTTCTTTTTCATAGAACTCGCAGAGTGCTTTTTTACTCATGTACATACTGTCAATAATTTCACCAGCAAGCAAACTTACTTTTGGCTTGAGAACAATCGTCTTGCCACTCTTCGTTACCAAATCCATCTTCACATCACATGCTTTAGTCATCGTCATTGACTTCTCACCTGCATAGAAGTCGCCACCATGCATATGCGATACGTGTGTACGGGAGGCTTGACTCCACTCACCCATCGAGTGCGGGTTCTTACGGGCATAACGCTTAACAGCGTTTGGTGCGCGGCGATCAGAGTTACCTTCGCGCAATACAGGGTTTACTGCGCTACCCAAACATTTGGAGTAACGCGCACGAATTGCTTTTTCAGCATCATTTTTAGGATCATCCGGGAAATCAGGCAGTTTGTAACCCTTGGCTTGCAATTCTTTAATGGCAGCGAGCAGCTGCGGAACTGACGCACTGATGTTAGGCAACTTAATGATGTTGGTATCCGGCAATAAAGTCATCCGACCAAGCTCAGCCAAATTATCGGGAACTTTTTGCTCAGCCGTTAAGCAATCAGAGAACTCTGACAAGATACGTGCCGCAACAGAAATATCGCTTTCTACAACCTGCACTCCAGCTGGAGCCGTAAAAGTACGAATGATTGGCAAAAATGCGCAGGTCGCCAATAAAGGCGCTTCGTCTGTCAGCGTGTAAATGATCTTTGATTTCTCTGAAGCCATTGATGTTTCCTCGATATGGGTAAATATTAGGGGTCGGCCTTATACCGAACCACTCTCGCATTCCGCACGCAACACTTCAGGCGCTTGTGGCTGCCTTGGATGTAATTTCACGTTCTGGACCGAGAGATCTATTTTAAATCATCGACCCCAGCAATTTCAGGGGATTTAGGCTGCAAATTGGCCCAAGTGCATCAATTTAGGGAAATCCCCCAACCCGAACCCATGCCCACTTACATCGTAAACTGCAATACATGATTAACAAGCATCCTTTACTCAATAAAAACCTCGTATTGTTGATTCTCTGCCAGGGCTTGTTTTTAACCAATAATGTGACCTTTATAGCCATTAATGGCCTTGTTGGACTCAGTTTGAGCCCAGTTGCCTGGATGGCTACCTTGCCCGTGATGGGATACGTTGTGGGAGGCGCTTTCTCAACCTCAATCGTAGCCAAAACTCAAAATTACTTCGGTCGCAAGATTTCTTTTCAGTTGGGCCTCTTGGTGGCTGTCTTTTCAGCGCTCCTGTGCGCCTATGCCGCCATCTCCAAGAACTTCTGGCTTCTCGTACTTGGCACCTTTATTGCGGGCTATTACAGCGCCAATGGACAACTCTATCGATTTGCGGCTGCTGAATTGACTGCAGTCAGTCAGAGAGATAAGGCAGTCTCTTGGGTACTAGCTGGTGGAATTCTTGGCGCCGTCATTGGACCCAACCTCGCATCTTGGACCAAGGATTTCTTTGACACTGCTTTTTTGGGGGCTTACCTCACCCTCTCGATAGCTGGCTTGATTGGCGTCTTGGTGATGCAATTCATCCACTTTCCAGAAGAGTTCAAGACGCAGCATTCACTCTCAGCCGGCAGGAGTCTCAAAACCATCCTGCAACAACCGGTATTTATGGTTGCCGTGATCGGCGCCTCTCTAGGCTACGGCGTCATGAATCTCCTCATGGCGGCTACCCCACTTGCCATGCAAATTTGTGGACTCCCATTTTCGGATACAGCGATGGTTTTAGAGTGGCATGTGATTGGCATGTTCGCGCCCGGGTTTTTTACTGGCTCACTCATTCAGCGCTTTGGCACACTCAAAATCATGGGTGTTGGAGTTGCCTTAAATCTCCTGTGCATTGCAATCGCACTCACTGGTGTCGACTTCCAGCAATATTTAATTGCCTTATTTTTACTAGGTGTTGGCTGGAACTTTTTATTTACCGGATCCACATCGTTGGCGATGACTGCATACCGACCTGAGGAGCGTGACAAAGCTCAGGCAACAATTAACTTCTTTGTGTTTGGCACAATGGCCTTCACTTCATTTGGCTCTGGAGCCCTCATTACCTCGCAGGGCTGGAATATCCTCAATCTAGGATCGTTACTTCCCGTTGCCGTTACGGCGGGTGCTTTGATTTGGCTGAGCGCCAATCGCAAGAAGGCTAGCGCCTCCCCTAGCGCTTAAGAAACTTTTGCTAAAGGGAGATTGAAGAGTAGGTTTTGCGGTTTGAGTTTGAGCTGTTTGTCATCATTCATTGCAATTCCCATGTATACCGGCTTTCCAGCCTGAGATTGGGTAACAGCAGCCTCATCAATAAAGTCCAAACGGAATAGGCAAATCACCTTTTCAAGTTCGTCAGTATCGACCGCCTCTTTGTTGTAAAGCTTATTCAGGATATCCGTCGCAGCAGCATCTAGGCCAACATGCCAAGACCATTTTGGATCGGAGATTTGCTGCATTGGAGTAATGCGTACCTGGACACCTAAAAAGTGCTGCACCCATTTCTCGAGGACGCGACAAAAATGATTAATGGGAGGCTGACCAAAGTTGAACTGTACTGCAAAGTCATAATCCTCACTCTTATCCCAATAGAGCTCGGCGTTTTCCTCATGCAATACATCCAAGTCAATCGAGCGCATGGACATCGACTTACTCTTCAGTAGATCCATGATGTTGCCAGTCTCCCCTGCCTGCGCATTTCGAGTCACTACCTCATCATCTGCACCCATCACCACACCGTCCTCCAGCACAGTGATCTTTTGAGTCCGAAAGAAGAGCTCACCCATACGTGCATCCAAAGGATGGCAATCCTCACCCAAAATATGCCGAATAAATATTTGCGCCAGCTGAGATATAAACAGAGGTGGCACATCTACGCCATCACCCTTAAACAAGCTCATGTAGAAGTTTTCTAAAGAGCTGGCGGCTAATAGCTTGGCTCTATACCTCAACCACACTTGATAGTTCACCTGAATATCGGGATCTGCCATACGAGCAATTTCCTCATCGGAAATCACTGCGCGGGGGTTTGCAATTAGGCGCTGATGTAGGGCACGCTCAGCATCACAGGATTCAGGAACAAGGTTTAACTCGGGGCGCAATAAGTACGTGCGCAGAAAATCATCGTTTACTAGTAATTGCTTGTCCGACCCCACCGTAAGAGTTTTGTATGCAGAATGAGGCCAGAAATTTGTCATGTTAGCTTGCTCGAACAAAAAGATTACGCTCAGAATATACTAGCTCTTCAATTTGAGCCAAAGAGGAAGATAAACGTGAGTGAACTCCAAAAAATAGATACCGTTATTGGTGATGGCACGGAAGCGGTTGCCGGCAATGATGTAGATGTGCACTACACCGGGTGGTTGTTTGATGAGAATGCGCCTGAGCACAAAGGCGAGAAGTTTGATAGCTCCCTCGATCGCGGCCAATTATTTAGCTTTCCTTTGGGAGCTGGCCATGTCATTAAAGGTTGGGATGAAGGTGTGCAAGGCATGAAAATTGGTGGAAAGCGCACCTTAATCATTCCTTCTGAGATGGGCTACGGTCCGCGTGGTGCAGGTGGCGTGATTCCCCCAAATGCAACATTGGTATTCGAAGTAGAGCTGCATGGCGTAAATTAATTCCGCCCCTGCATTTGAAAGTAATAAGGCCACTCAAGTCAATAAACTGAGTGGCCTTTATTTTTCCTTAGAAAAAGACTGCGGGATCTTATGAACGCAAGTCTTTACCGTTCAAAGTTAATTTATTAGGTGTTGCTGGTTGACACAAACTAATCAAACGATTTCTTTCGGCCATGACCTTGTCAGTGTAGCCCCCATCATTCTCTGCATTTGCAGCGCCAACATAGTATTTCAAGCCATCACGCAATGAACCGGTAGTAGCAATCAGATACTTCAAAATATAAGCGCCCACCCGAATATTGACTTCAGGCTTCACCGCATCAGTAGCGCCACCATATAAGGCGTACTTATCTTTATGAATCGCAGTCATTACCTGCATCAAACCTTCAGCACCAGCGTGACTTTTGCTGACAGGGTTGAAGTTAGACTCAACCGAAATCACAGCGAGCAACAAAACGGGGTCAATTTTGACTTCTTTTGCAATCAACACAGTGTTAGATACATATTCCTCGATCTTGGCGCGATCTAACTTGTACTTCTTCTCAAAGAAGTCAGCTACCGCGCGTTGATTCTGAAGAGAGACCATCAGCTTTGAATCCAGTGCCTGAGGATCAATTTTTGAAGTGGGGATACGATCAGCCAAATGGGAAATCGGTCTCACCTGGGCATTTGCTACTGATGGCATCAAGAGGGCAACTTTTTGCTGCTTAGCGCTCATGAGGCTACTTTGAGGGGTATTGGATGCTTTGCCATAGATCACAGTAGCAATCTCTTTATCGGCAAGCGCTTTAGGGGCCTCTTCTTGATACTGATCGAGCATTCCAAAACCATTTTGCCAAACGATATGGCGAGCTTCGTCTGGAACCAGAATTCGAGCTAAATCGAATGCACCCGCTTGAGTTCCGTTACCCGAGAGCCAGAATCCAACGATCATGAAAACAGTCACAATCAATAAACCATTCAGGACCCGATAGACAGGAGATAGTGCGTGAGCCAACAAATCCTTAGCGTGAGCCGTTGCTGGCTGCGCTAGTGGCATGTCACTCGAATTGGCAGAAAAACATTTAATCATTCGTAATCTTGCAGCACCCCAAAAATCAACACTCTGATTTATGTTGCACTGCAATAAGTAAAAAAACATGAATCACTCTAAAAAGGTTCTTATATCAAGTCAAGAATAAAGAACCTCATTTCCATAACTTATGGGTCTTGAAATAAGGATAATCCCTAAGAACATCTCTAGATTTGATATTTATCCATTTAAATTCAATAGTTTAAAGAAGTTAGTGGGGGCTTATTTCATATAATAAAAAAGTGCTTAAATTCCGACTTTTTTACTATTTTTGCTCTTCAAAAGAGATGTCTGACCCGTACATTTAGTGTTCGGATAGACTAAATTTTCTACCAGTAGTGTTTTTCGCTCATGAGCTCAAGTTGCGCCTCAGCTTGTTTTCATGATTTGCGACTACATGAAATATCAGGCAAAAGACTTCTAAGCGTCCATCAATATTGGCTTTAAAGCTAACTTGATAGCCAGATAGGCGTAAAACCTACACCCCCCTAATGACGAGACTCATTACACTGACAGGCAATGAAATTCCTGGTCAAACTCCTCTTATTTAGCTCGCTTTGGCTACCACTGAGTGCGTCGGCCCTCTTCGATCAATGCCAAGATCTATTCCCATCCCAACAAATACCAAGCACTACTCAGGTGGGTCGGGACCTCTGTTTTGATGATTTTGCGATCTACTACTCGCCTTCTGACAAAAAGCCCATTTATACCGTTGAGAAGTTAAATGGCGAGCAACTACAGGCGCCACACCCACGCCGCACCAATCAGTTCTTCGAAGAGGCGAGACTCCCAGCCCATGAACGCGCCTTACTGGCAGACTATCGCGGCAGCGGATATGACCGGGGTCACAACGTGCCAGCTGGCGATATGACAAGTGAGCGAGGCATGGCTCAGTCATTCTCCCTGGCAAATATGATGCCGCAAGCTCGGCAAAATAATCAGGGCATCTGGGCCAAACGGGTTGAAGAACCTACGAGGATGTACATCAAGCGCGTACAAGGCGATGTCTATGTCTTTACTGGATCAGTGGGTCATGCCGGCAGTATTGGCAAGGGCAAGGTCACGATTCCGAGTCATCTCTACAAGCTAGTTTACGATCCTGCCAAAAAATTAGCTTGGGCTCATTGGGTCGAAAACACAGATGATGCGCAAATGAATGCGCCGATCTCTTATGCCGAACTGATTCAGAAGACCGGCATCGACTTTCACCTACCGATAGAGGTCGACGAACGCAAGTCTAGTAAACCAGCTGAAAAGAGTAGTCCGGTGTCTAGACCGATAGTGGGTGGCTGGTATCCCGTCTTTTTTGATCAGTATTCAGCCGAGAAGCTTACGGCACTGATCTCTAATATCAAAGCGGGAAAAGTTACCAGTGTTCAGATTCAATACGACCACAATGCAGAACTCGCTCAAAAGCTAGCGCAAGAAATTCAGATGCAAAGTGGATTGCAGGTCACCCTCTCCCAAAGTAGTCCGCCAGATTCACCCAATGTGATCTATGAACGCAATCGCGTAACAGCGATAGTTCGCTCCAAGTAAACCTTTACTGCTCGCGGCTACGGGGAGCAATTCCATGGGCTCGTTGGATGGGGGCCAATAAACCGCGTAAGCCATTGTGATCCAGGGTGTGCATTAACTCTAGTAACTGCCCAAGCTCGCCGTTAGGAAATCCCTCGCGTGCAAACCACGCCAAATAATTGCTAGGTAAGTCTGCAAGTGCACGGCCAGCATGCTTGCCGAAAGGCATCTTCATTTTGACCAGCTTCACCAGGGCTTCTGAATCCATAGACCCAAATCTTACAAGCTCGGGAGTATTCCTAGGTAAAAACTCAACACCAAAGCACGCAGGGTTATTTCGTCAATTGAGAATTATTCTCATTTACTGTATATTGAGAATCATTCTTATTTACTTTGATTGACCAGTCCACCCAACCATCAAAATGACCATCAAACGACTTGTTGCCTTTAGCATCCTATTAGCCACAGCACTGCACTTCTCATTCGCAAATGCGGGTGAGGGTGCATTCGGGTGGGTCTATACCCTCGATCTGCAACCCAAGGGGAAACTCGAGTTTGAACAACGCTTACAACTGAATCAACAACAAGCGGCTGGCACCTACGATGCCTGGATAGCTAGAACCGAGTTGGAATATGGTCTTACCAATGATTTACAAATTGCTGGCTATATCAATTCCTACTACACCAGCGCAAATCAGAATTACACCAATCCAGCAGCCTGCGGTGATAACGCAAGTTGTACAGGTGGGTATGGGGTGCCATCCAGCCATGACCCAGCTACACCCTACAGAAAAAGCGGTATTGAAGGTGGGTCACTAGAGGCTATTTATCGACTCACAAATCCAGTGACATCACCCATTGGCGTGGGTCTCTACCTAGAGCCCACTATTGGTAGAAATAAAAATGAAATAGAGGCACGCCTACTCTTGCAATCCAATTTCATTGACGATCAATTAATTTTGGCAGGTAACGTAGTTGTAGCAAATGAACGCTTGAAGTTTATTGAAAATGGCAACATACCAGAATCAATGCTCGACTTCCTTGTGGGTGCTAGCTATCGGTTTGCGCCTAAATGGTCTGCTGGCGTTGAGGCACGTTTCCATAATGACTACTCAGAATTCAATTTACGTAATCAAGTCCAACGTGCAACTTTTGTGGGGCCCAATATGCACTATGCCGCAAAAGACTGGTGGGTCACGGGTGCTTGGCGCTATCAACTCAAAGGCGGCACCTGCATGGGTGGCGGAGAAGCCGAGTGCTCCAATGCTCGCGTTTGGGATAGCCATTCAGTGAATGAATTTATCGTCAAAGTTGGATTTCCTTTGAACTAAAGAAATGAATATGAACTGGAAACCTAACCCTCTATTCATCATTGGTCTAGCTGTAGCAACTGCTCCAATCATTGCACAGGCCAAGATTTATGTATCCGTTGAACAAGCTCAGAAGATATTGATCCCCAATAAATCGCTTATTCAAAATCCCATGATCATTACTGATGAGCTGCAAGAAAAAATGCGCTCAGCTTCGAGTATTCGTCACCCTTTTCAGGGGGATCGAATTTGGAGGGCGACTGACGGAAGTTGGTTCATCGTAGATGAGGTAGTTGGAAAACATGAAATGATTACTTACGCAGTCGCACTCAATCCATCGGGCGCAGTAACTGGAATTGAGATTCTGGAATACGTTGAATCTTATGGTTACGAAGTAGCCGAAGCCAACTGGCGCAAACAGTTCGTCGGAAAGACGGCTAGAGACTCCATCAAGCTCAATCAAGATATTCAAAACATTGGTGGCGCTACCCTCTCCTGCAAACACCTTACTGATGGCGTCAAACGAGTTGCGGTTTTATATGACATCGCTTTAAAAAATCAGACCTTAAGCCTAAAAGCAAAATGATTCGCTGCAAGCCGCTCTTAGGTACCTTCGTAGAAATCAGGATTGAAGATGAATCGCCATCATTCAAAGCGCTAGACGAGGCCTTTTTAGCTATTGAACAAGTGCAATCTTTAATGGGTTTTCATAACCCTGACAGCGAGCTTTCCCAGATCAACGCTAGATCCTACTTAAAGCCTGTTCGGATTCATCCCCGGACAGCCGAAGTTCTCACCATCGCAAAAGAGGTTTACCTTCAATCCCAAGGAATATTTAATTGTGGCGTTGGTTATCGCCTAGTGGAAGCAGGTCTGCTCCCAAGGCATTACAAGCCCAATGAATACTCATTTGGAGGTATTGAAGATCTCCAATTCATTGAACCCTCTCTGGTTAGATCGTCACTACCGCTTTGTCTAGATCTTGGCGGCATCGCTAAAGGATATGCGGTAGATCAAGCCGTTGAGGCTTTACTTGCTAATGGCGTCCAAGCTGGATCAGTCAACGCAGGCGGAGATATGCGCGTATTCGGGGATTGTTCTCGAGAGATTCAAATTCGTAATCCATCAAAACCGCATGAACTCATTCAGATTGGCAGCCTGACAGTAGGGGCGATTGCCACTAGCAGTCTCTACTTTGCAAACCGCAATACCAGTTCGACGAGTTTTATGGTGAACCCCCTCAATCAAGAGCAGATTGAGTTTTCAGAGTCTTACTCAGTTGTCGCCAGTAGCTGTGTCTACGCAGATGCTCTAACTAAGGTAGTGAGTATTTCTAGGAATACGCACCATCCTTGCTTGAATTATTTTTCTGCCCAAGCAATCAGCATCCCAAACACCCAATCCCTATGAAAAATATAAATCGTCTTGGCAAGATGCCGACGTGGCAAAAACACTTTGTCCAAATTGGTATGTTGAGTTGCTCCCTCACTGGGACGGCCTATTTACTTGGTCATGAATTCCATATTGAACGGGTTGTATTGGGAGCTCACTCGGTATTAGCATGGCACGGCATTGCTGCCATACTGGCTACGATAGCTCTAGGTTCAGTCTTACCCTTTCATCTGAAGTCAGGTCTGAAATCCAAGAGAAAGCTATGGAGTGGTTTAAGTCAATTGGCTTTTTTAGCCACCTTATTGGTATCGGGCGCCTTGTTGTACTACGGCCCCGCAGAAATTCGGGATGGGGTCGTTACGACACACTGGATGATTGGTATTGCCTTTTTTATCATCTTTTTACTGCATAGGGTTGATGTCAACCGTTGGTCTGCCTAAATAAAAAAGGCGTATTCGATTTTTCTAATACGCCTTTCTCGTCATCTCTTCATAATTACTTTGAGCAAAAATTATTCCCCAGTAATAAGTAGGCTGGGCAGAAACGGAAAATACCAGTTGCCATCGGTATTAGGCCGAGCCAACCCCACCAGCCTACGATACCGTTAGCTGCAAGTGCAACCAGCACAATACCTACTGAGATCCTTAAAATACGATCGATACTGCCGACGTTACATTTCATATTGAACTCCCTTTAAAAGCGATTAAAGATTGATTACTTCTTACAGTAATACTTGTAGAGCAAACTCATGACTGCGACAGCAACCTCACTAGATAGGGTGTAATAAATTTGCTTTCCTTCTCTACGTGTTTTAACTAACTTTTCTGTGCGCAACACAGTCAGTTGCTGCGAGAGAGTTGGCTGATGTAAATCTAGCGCAGCCTCTAACTCACCAACACATTTTTCTGCTTGCCCAATTTCACATAAGAGCATCATGCGGTCTCGGTTAGATAAGACTTTCATGAGCTTGCAGGCATCATCTGCAGCTGACTGCATCTTCTTTAACTCTGCTTTGGAGATAGGCATAGTGATTGTCATTCTCTGTTCAGAGTGCATTCAAAGGAATTTTTAGATAAGAAACTCCATTGCTATCAGCCTCAGGAAAATGTCCAGCTCGTATATTGACCTGAATAGAAGGCAAGATTAATGTTGGCATCTCTAAAGTGTTATCTCGTGTGGTGCGCATTTGCACAAATTGCGCTTCAGTCACGCCATCATGCACATGAATATTATTTGCCTTCTCATCAGCAACAGTGGTCACGCCAGTTGCAGGTCGATTATTTGGCGGATAGTCATGGCACATATACAACTTGGTCTGACCAGGATAAGACAAAATCTTTTGAATAGATCGATAAAGCGTCTTCGCATCGCCGCCCGGAAAATCGCAACGCGCCGTGCCGACATCTGGCATAAATAGGGTATCGCCCACAAAGATGGCATCGCCGATTTCATAAGCCATACAAGCAGGTGTATGACCTGGTACAAAAAGTGACTTTAATGAGAGATTTCCAAAAGCGAGCGATTCACCCTCTTTCAGCAAATAGTCAAATTGAGCGCCGTCCGCTTTAAAGTGATCATCTAGATTGAAGATGCCCTTAAATACCGCCTGCACATTGGTAATGTGATCCCCGATCACCAACTTGCCACCTAAGTGACTTTGTAAATATGGGGCTGCTGTTAAGTGATCTGCATGAGCATGTGTCTCTAGGATCCAATCAACTTGGAGTTGATGCGCCTTTACAAAGTCAATCACCTCGTCAGCAGACTTGGTGCTAGTTCGGCCCGATTTAGGATCGTAGTTCAAGACAGAGTCAATGATGGCGCAAGGAGCCCCCTCACACTCATAGACCACATAGGTATAGGTCCATGTTTCTGGATCAAAAAAGTCTTTAATGAGCGGGGAGTGTTTTATAGTCAAAATATTTCCTTAGTTGCCTATATATTATATATATTTATATACTATATTAATATAAAATAAATTGCAATGGACTACTCCACTCTGATCAGCCCTTCGCTAGGAATCCTAGTAGGCATCCTGATGGGCCTTACTGGCGCTGGAGGTGGAATCCTGTCCGTACCGCTGCTGATCTTCTTTCTGGGTCTACCCATTGCAGAGGCGGCACCAATTGCACTGTGTGCTGTTGCCCTTGCTTCTAGCATTGGCGCTATTCTGGGCTTGAAAAACAAGATCTTGCGCTACAAAGCAGCTATTTTCATGGCGCTCTTTGGCTTAATCCTGTCCCCCATAGGACTTTGGCTTACGAGCCAGATTCCGAATGCGCCCTTACAAATTGTATTTAGTTTCATCCTGCTATACGTTGCCATCAACTTATTCTTTCAAGCGCGTAATGAGCTTAAAGGTGTTCCAGAGGTAAATAGAAAACCTCCCCCTTGCTTGATCCTTCCAACTGTCGGAAAGCTTCAATGGACAATGCCTTGCGCGCGCGCACTGATGCTCTCTGGAAGCATTGCAGGTTTTCTATCGGGTCTACTTGGGGTTGGTGGTGGCTTCATCATTGTTCCTGCCCTGAGACGTTATACAGACCTACCCGTTAAGTCCATCGTAGCAACTTCGCTTGGGGTACTCGCCATCATTACTGGTGGTGGCGCAATCTTTTCGGCAGCTTCTGGCAACTTAAATCTGATGGTGGCCGCACCATTCTCGATTGCAGCGCTGGTTGGTTTATTACTTGGTCAGCTTTTGGGCAAGAAAATCAGCGGCCCTAATATCCAACTAATCTTTGCTATTTTCACCCTACTGGTGGCAATAAGTCTGCTAATCAAAGGCGCTCTTAATCTGCGCCTTGAAGTTTTCTTTCATTAAATGGAGTAGCTCCTCTAGCGTCCCTTTTTCTCATTACTTTTCTCGTGCTATGAGGAAGAGGTCAGCTAGGACGTGCCGTTATAGATTGCCAGCCAAATCACCAGTGGTAAATAGATCACCGACAGCAGATGTCCCACCATGACTATTGAGGCTACCTTATGTGGCTCTTGATTATGGCGATCTGCCAAGATGTAATTAAATACCGCAGGGGGCAGGCCGGCAAAAATGATGAGGGCGCCCTTTTGAGTTAACTCTAAAGGCAAGGCCCATATCACCAAAAATGCAATTGTTAAGCGTAAAACAATGGATAGCACGGTGGCTATGACTCCCGCTTTGACATGCTCAATTTTTCCTTCAGCTAGGCGAGTCCCCAGTGAGATCAACATCAAAGGAATCAAAATTGTACTGACCATGGTGATTGAAGTATCGAGCCACTCTGGTAATGAAAACTGAAAGTGTCCAAACCACAAACCTAAGGCCATCGACCATACCAAAGGGCTGGCATAAATACTTTTGGCATCCATTTTTCCGGTCATCACTGCCGAGCCCAAAGAAAAAATCAAAATATTAGATAAGACCATCAGTAAGACCGAGGGTGCTAAGCCATCGGGCCCAAATGCCAACACCGTAAGCGGAATCCCAATGGGGCCCACATTGGTAAACATAATGGATGGCAATAATGCTTTAGATCCTGTGCCGGAATATTTTGCAAGGGGCAAGGCCAACACACCTGACAAGACTACGATCAGTAGTGCAGCTAAAACCAAATAGCCTGCGCTTGTGAAATCAAGCGGTTTGGCGGATAAAGAGATAAAAATAAAACACGGCAATGCTAAGTCAATGAGGGTGTGATTGGCGCCACTCATATTGGGCTTTCTATATCTAGCATATAAAAAGCCAGCAAACACAATCGCAAAAATGGGCAGGGTAATACCCAGAATACGTAAAATCATTAGCAATTACTCATGCGCATTGATTAAGCAGCTTGACGCCGCTGAATGACCTCAATATGCGTGTATGCCATCTTGATTAAATCGCAGTCCAATTGCTTACTCTGTGCTTTATTGATCATCTCGAGCAAGATGTGAGCATGCTCTGTTTTATTTCCGGCATTCAGGTCTCGCAACATGGATGCAGTCATTGGTGATCCGACTAATGTGAGCATCTCAATTGATTTTGTTTGCACACCGGCTGCAATCGCATATCCATGGGCATCCGCAATCGCGCAACACTGTCTATACATCGTTTTAGTTAATGCCTCGCCATCAGGAGTAGCAACGATTTCTCCGATAGAGCCATTACACAAGGTGGTCATGCCTGCCAAGGTACTTAAAAAAGTCCACTTATCCCACAGGGCTTGTTCAATGTTGTCGCTATAGACTGCATTGAAATCGGTTTTTTGACACAAGCCATAAAATTCTTTTGCTACAGCCTCTTGACTCGGCGTACGTGCCCCGACTGTTAATACATGCAAATCGGTTAGTTGCTTTACTGCACCCGTCTCGGTAATAGTTGCGGCAATATGGGCTATTCCACCGATCACCCGCTCACGGCCAAAGCGCTGATCCAATTGCTCAATATGCGCTAAGCCATTCAGAAAAGGCAGAATAAAACCTCGACTTGAGGCCCCTGAAATCGCTTGCAAAGAGTCCTCCAGATCAAAAGCTTTCGGTGCCAAAATAATGAGGTCATATAGTGGCTGCAGCTCTTGAGCAGTGATGGTTTTAGGATGTACTGTATAACTTCCTTGCGGAGTTTCCACGGCAAGTCCATGCCTCTCTATATGCGCTTGACGCTTTTCTCGCAATAAATAAGTGACATCCGCACCAGCCAACATCAACTTCGATCCGTAATAGCCGCCAATACCGCCCGCGCCCACAATTAATATTTTCATGACTTCCTCAAGGAATGTTTTGTGAACGATAAACCATAAATGCTACCTAGGTAGCCCACCATCACTAAACCTGCCGCTAAGAACTTCCAGCCTGGTAGTGATTCACCCAAGAAAATCGCTGTTGCCCCCATGCCAAAGATTGGAACCAATAAAGGGGCTGGTGCTACGACAGCTGCGGGATACTTGGATAAAAGCCAGGCCCAAGCAGCGTAGGCAAATAAAGTATTGGCCCAAGACTGCCAAAAGACACCCGCCCAAGCCACTGGGGGCGCTAACTCTAAGGTGGAAATTAAGCTTGAATAGCCTCCCTCAAAATACAGAGACAGCAGTAACAAGGGTGGAATCGAAAATGCACTGGCCCATACAACATAAGCAAACATATTAATAGCCCCCGCTTGTCGGCTCACGGTATTGCCCGCTCCCCAGGCGCAACCAGCGCAGATCACCAACCCTATTCCCAAGAGGCTTGTTTGGCTATCGATATGACTAGCAATCACCAGTAGTCCCATCATTGCAATACCAATCGAGATCGCTTGATGCCAAGCAATACGTTCTTTTGCAAACACCATGGCAAAGCCAATCGTAAAGAACACTTGGGTTTGTACAACCAGCGAAGCTAATCCTGGGATGATATGACCATTAATCGCATAAAACAAGATACCGAATTGCCCCACCCCAATAAAGAGCCCATACAGACACAAATTGAGCCACGATACTCGGGGCCGCCTTACAAAGAAGATCGCCGGCAGTAAGGCAAAAACATAGCGCAGAGTAGCAAACAAAAATGGTGGAAATGCATCAAGTGATTTTTTAATCACTACAAAGTTGGTTCCCCAGATTGCCACAATGGCCAAAGCTAAGAGTAAATGATTTAAGGGTAGGCGATTCTGAACATTATTCACCGCAGAGCAATTCCGCTGCGCGCTGCGCAATCATCATCGTTGGTGCCGCAGTATTCCCCGAAGTAATTGTTGGCATTGCAGATGCATCAACCACCCTCAGGTGATGAATACCCCTAACTCGTAATTGTGAATCCAGTACTGCCATCGGATCATCATTGCGCCCCATCTTGCAGGTGCCCACTGGATGAAAAATCGTTGTACCAATATCTCCAGCGGCTTTGATAAGTTCTTCATCGCTTTGATATTGTTTGCCTGGCTTGTACTCATCTGGCGTGTATGGCTTCAGAGCGGGGCTTTCTACAATCTTCCGTGTGAGGCGCAATGAATCTGCTGCTACCTTACGATCCTCGGATGTAGATAAATAATTTGGTGCAATCACCGGGGGCGCTCCTGGATCGATTGAGCTGATATGCACACTACCGCGAGATGTAGGTCGCAAGTTACAAACGCTGGCAGTAATTGCATTAAAGGAATGCAAATCTTCACCAAACTTTTCTAGTGATAGTGGTTGAACGTGATACTCCACATTTGCCGAAGGCTGATCAGATGAACTATATGCAAAAGCACCCAACTGTGAGGGAGCCATCGACATCGGGCCAGAGCGCTTCAATATATACTCCATACCAATTAACAGCTTACCAAGCAAGGAATTCGCCTTGGTATTCAGGGTGCCAATGCCATTGACCTTGTAGATCATGCGCAATTGCAAATGGTCTTGTAAGTTTTCGCCCACGCCTGGTAAATCTGCAATGACGGGGATGCCCAGCTTGTTGAGATGCGCAACTGAGCCAACGCCTGAGCGCTCTAGGACCTGCACACTTCCAATTGCGCCTGCACTCAAAATCACTTCACCTTGATGTGCAATATTACAAAGCACTTCAGTGGTTTTGCCATCTTTAATATATTGCACTCCGAAGCAATTTTTAGAGCTCGGATCAATTAATAATTTATTGACCATGGCTTCAGTCACTACAGTGAGATTGGGTCGCTTAGCAGCTTCACGCAAAAATGCTTTGGAGGTATTGAGGCGCCAACCTTTACGCTGACTCACATCAAAATAACCCACTCCAAAGTTATCGCCTTGATTAAAGTCATCTGACGCCGGAATGCCCGCCTCTACTGCAGCCTCCTTGAAAACATCCATGATGGGCCAACGCAAACGCTGCTTAGATACAGTCCACTCACCACCCTTGCCGTGCCATTGATTAGCAGCGCCGTGATAGTCCTCAAATGATTTATAACGACGCAAGGCGTTTTGCCAGGACCAAGATTCATCACCAGTTGCTTTAACCCAAGATGCATAGTCACCTTCTTGGCCGCGCATATAGATCATGCCGTTGATAGATGAGCAACCACCTAAAACCCGACCACGTGGATATAGCAGTGAGCGTCCGTTTAGGCCTTTTTCAGCAGCAGTCTTAAAACGCCAATCCGCTCTCGGGTTATCGATGCAATACAAGTAGCCCACCGGCACATGTATCCAGATGTAGTTGTCATTCTTGCCAGCCTCAATCAAGAGTACACGTTTGGCGGGATTCTCAGTCAAGCGCTTGGCTAACATACAACCTGCGCTGCCAGCACCAATAATGATGTAGTCGTAAGCGTTTTGATGGCTTGTTGTGCTCATATCTCTAGTTTTATAGATGCCTATTTTTAAACTCTATTATTTACTAAATCTCCCAATGCGAAGAAATTAGGCGATTCAGTTAGAAACAGCGAATACCCGTCTAAAATAGATGCATGCACGTCAATGAAAAGAACCGCACCCCCAAGAAAGATAATCTTGATGATGGGCCCAGCAAATCCGAGCTAAAGCGCTTGATGACCGAGCGCCAAAAACTGGCCGAAGTTCTAGCAGCGCTTAGTAGCGATGCCTTAAAGACCATACCAATGGATGAGGCTATTAAAACCTCCATTGCAGAAACCAATAAGATTAAGAGTTTTGAGGCGATCCGTCGTCATAAGCAATATCTTGGTAAGCTTATGCGCTTTTTAGATGAAGGGGAGCTGGATGCTATTCAGAAACGTTTAGATGCTATCCAAGGCGTTAGTAAGGCAGAGACTGCAAAGCTGCATCATCTGGAGTCCTATCGTGATCGATTGATTGCAAACGATGAGACCTTTACCAAGATGATTGAGCAATATCCGGATATGGATATTCAGAATATGCGTACCCTCATCCGCAATGCGCGCAAAGAAAAAGAAACCAACAAACCACCAAAAGCTTTTAGAGAGATATTTCGCGTTTTAAAAGAGATGGGAATCTAGCTTCCCACTTACCAAGTATTCGGTTTTTGAATTTTTGAGCCCGGGATTTTCGATGGCAGCTGCGAAGCGGTAGCATGCGAAACACTAAGAATCTTCACCCAATCAGAGTGCCTTATTAGATCACCTGAAATATGTCGATGATTTTTACTCTGAATTGGCGCCACCACACCAATACGCAAGTGTGGCTGATGCCGCTTCACCGCCGCTAAAGCACCCTCAAGATCAGAATCATTACTACAAACCACCGCCTGCTCACATACACCTGTAAAAGCGCCAGTAATCAAATCTGATGCCAAATTAACATCTGTCTTTTTTTCATTAAAGTCATAAACCTGAACTATTTTCAATTCGGGGACCTCAGTAATTGGTCTCACTAACCTTTGGTAGGGTGTTGTTGCTAAGATTTTTCCCTGAATGATTTCTAGACAATTGGGATACATTTTTCTCAAAGCCTGAAGGTAAATCCGTTGTCGCTGGGTTGACATAGGATCATCCGACATCCTGCCGAGAACGGGTGCCGTGTAATAGCGCACTTGAATTAATTCTGCATTTTTATCTAAAATGCGCTCAGAAAATAGCCTAACAATATCTAACCACTTCAATTTTGACTTTCTCAGCAAGCCGTAATAAAGGTTATATCCATCAATATAAACAATAGTTTTGATAATTTTCCCGTTCCAGAAAAGACAAAACCACCCGAAGGTGGTCTGTCGCCCAAAAAGCAATCGGATGAACCGAACGGTTAATGGGTGAGTCGTAAAAAAATTATACGCCTTTTAAGATTTAGTGAATTCACTTAGTAATTAAATGGTTTTCAAGTCTGAAATAATCAATCTCTAAGTCTTTAATTTAGCCGAGGGAATTTCTACCCAACGATACAGATAGCTAGCGGCAATAGTGCTACACACCACGACTCCTAACATTAAGCCAACTGCAATGAGGCCACTCTCGTGAGCATGCATTCCAGAGCCAATATATAGCGTATTTGCCAACAAGATAAATGCAAAGTGAATTAAGAAAGCGCAGTACGAGCGCGGGCTCGCCCATGTAATAGCTCGCAGTACTGATGATTTCAATCCATGGGCCTCAGAGCCCACGGCAGGATAAGTAGCATTACCCCATAGCAATAAAAGCAAGGCCACAAACCAGGCTAAGAAATTTCGTAACCACACTTGATGCAATGTGGAAATGAAGATAATCACTCCAATCGCAATTAGTACAAACTTGGCCAAGACTTGGATCTTCTGATCCGAAAAGTTCTTAGCCAAATAAGCCAACACGCCAAGACTATATGAGCCAATAAAGTAAATGAAGTAGGCCTCGTACTGGTTGGAGCGATTGAAGTACAGCAAAGAACAAATCGCAATAATGCTGAGAAACCATATTAAAACCTGATATGAGGAAAAAGAAATTAGCAATACCGCTAGCACCGAGTACAACTGCCAATCAATCGCCACATACCAAGCGCCAGCAGAAATAGAATCAAGTCCTAATATGCCTTGCAAGAAAAATAAGTGGGCCAGGAACTGGCTGAGCGTTTCTTGCTCGCCGACGAATTCATCATTCACCCAAAAGCGTGCAATCCAAGCACAGAGAATAGTAAAAAATAAAGCGGCAACATAAGGGGCAAACAAACGCAAATAGCGATTGATAATGACTCGTAGTAAATTCTGGCTACTGAATTTCGCATTCGCAAATCTCGTTAATGACTGCGTTGCTAGGTAACCTGCCATGACCAAGAAGATTTGTACGCCATAGCGTCCATACTCAAATAAAAAATTCATTACACCCGGTAAGAATGCTCGCGCATCTTCTGCAATCTGACCATAACTCGATAGGTGATGCAGGATGATTAATAGCGCTGCAAAGACCTTCAGAAAATCAACTAAGAAAAGTGATTTAGCTTGTTTCAAAATAAGGCTGGCACTCACTTAAATAGATTTATCTAGGGTGGATCACTTCTTCGACCTTGAATCAGTTTTACCGATCAATGAAGCTAATAATGGATTGCTGCTAGCAAGTTCTTTCTTAGACTTCGCAACATCATCTGCTGCTCCAGGTTTAGGAACTCTTGTAGCGTTCTTCATACGCTGTGCTGTTGCCAAAGCTAGGTTTTTATACAGGTCGGTTTTTTTCATGTAGGTGGCTCCAGTTCACTTGACTGCTAAAGCATTGTCAACGGCATCAATAAAGTCTCGCACAGTTCGATTAAATACCTCTGGTTGCTCAATATTGGATAAATGCGCTGCGTCTTCCAATATGACTAACTTGGAGCCATCAATCATACGATTGAGCACAATGGCTTGATCCACCGTACAGGCTGGATCCTGACGCCCTGTCAGAATCAGTGTTGGGGCTTTAATTTTTAAGAGCATGGTGGTTTGCGCCATATCCCTTACCGCACTTGCACACCCCAGATAACCCTCAACCCCGGTACCCAAAATCATCTCTCGCACTTTGGCAATATCTTGAGGCGCACGAGCAATAAATGGGGCAGTAAACCAACGCTGAATGGTGCCATCTACTAAACCGGCAATGCCTTCTTTGCGCGCAAGCTCAAAACGCTCCTCCCACAAACTACGTGGAGGCATTTCACTTGCTGTATCGCAGAGGGATAGAGAATAAACACGCTCCGGAAAACGAGCACCGAGTTGCTGACCAATCATGCCGCCCATCGATAGTCCGATGAAATGCACTTGATCAATCTTTAAGGCATCCAATAGGGCAGCCGCGTCATCCGCCAATTGAGGGATGCTATAGGGCGCTGGGGTTGTTTCAGAGTCGCCGTGCCCACGCTTATCAAAACGGAGGACTCGATAACGATCGCTTAATGCAGGCACATTCCAATCCCACATACTGCAATCCGACATGAGGCTATTGGCCATCATCACCACATGGCCATCACTAGGACCATCAAAACGATAGGCAATATTGACCCCGTTGACCTTGATGATCTGTTTTTCTAGTTTTTGGCTCATTTATCTCTGCTTTCTAGCTGGTTCAGCAATTTTTATATATCCCATCTTGATCATGGAGATCTTGAAAGGAGCATGGTAGATTATCCAATGAAACTATAAAAATACTTAGGAGACGTGATGCAAAAGATATTGCAACCCCCTCGTTTACCCAAGCGCAACTGGATGTTGAGCTTATTCATTGGCTTAGGGCTTAGCCTCAACCTGATTTCTACGGCTGCCAGCGCACAAAGCTACCCCAACCGCACGGTAAAGATGATTGTGCCACTGACTGCTGGTTCTGGTGCTGACATTGCCGGCCGTATTGTTGCCAAAAGTCTTTCAGAAACCTGGAAACAATCCGTCATTATTGAAAATCGTCCTGGTGCCGGTGGCTTGATCGGTACTGGCGCAGTTGTCAGCGCTGATCCGGATGGCTATACCCTTCTAGTGCAATCCGCTTCATATGCTGCCAATCCAGCCATTTATAAAAAGCTGCCTTACGACCCACTCAAAAGTCTGATTGATGTCGATATTCTTGGGCAAACACCTTACGTCTTAGTCACTTCCGCAGACGGGCCTTATCAATCAGTTCGTGATTTAATCATTGCAGCCAAGTCAAAGCCCGGCGAGATTACTTTTGCATCTGCAGGCGTTGGTAGCTCAACCCATCTTGCCGCCGAGTACTTTAATCAAATGATGGGCATCAAGCTCATACACGTTCCTTACAAAGGCTCTCCAGAGGCCATTCAAGATACGATGGCCGGACGTACCGCTTTTTATATGGCGCCACTCGATACTGCCATCGGGCAACTCAAAGGTGGCAAAGTGAGAGCGCTCGGTGTTACTAGTAAAGTACGTAATGCGGCCGTACCAGATATTCCGAGTATTGCCGAGTTGGGTTATGGCAACTTTGAAATTGGTCTTTGGTTTGGTGTGTGGGCACCTGCTGGCACATCAGCAGCAATTGTGAAAAAGATTAATCAAGATATCAATTTGGCGATGCAATCTCCCGAAGTGAAAACCGCTTATGAGGCTAAAGGCATCAAAGCAACTCCAATGAACCCACAAGAATTCGGTAAGTTTGTGCGCGATGAGATGGCGAAGTATCAAAAGATTGCTAAAGACGCCAATATCGAACCTCAGTAATCTAGCCACAGTACATTGAACTCAACTCACACTGCACCACTCTGCCAAGCCCCAGATTCAGAAATTCGATCGCCAAAGATGGGGTTTCCTGCTGGGGCAGTAGATTGCCATGCTCATATCTGTGGACCAGCTCTAGCGTTTCCTTATGCACAGGAGCGCATCTACACTCCACCCGATGCCACACTGAGCCAATATCAATCTCTCCTAAGCATGTTGAGAATTGATCGCGCCGTCTTGGTGCAGCCCAGCGTATATGGTACTGATAATCGAGCCATGCTCGCGGCACTCTCTGAGAACCCCAAGCAATTTCGCGGGGTAGCAGTGATCGATCCCAAGATCTCCGATACAGAATTGGAGACCATGCATCACGCTGGTGTTCGTGGCATTCGTTGCAATGTGGTGGATGTTGCTGATAAATCAAAGGGTTTACCGATTGACGAATTAACTACAATCGCCAAACGTATCCAACCCTTTGGTTGGCATTTAGAGTTACTAGCCCATGTTAATGAATACCCTGATCTCGCTAGAATATTTGCAGACTTTCCGGTGGACTTGGTATTTGGTCATTTTGGCTACTCACACGCAAGACATGGTGTGAATGATGCCGGCTTTCAAGGCTTGCTAGAACTACTACGAGAGCAAAAGGCTTGGGTCAAAATGACTGGTCCCTACCGTATTTGTGATGGGGACTTTCCCTATGTGGATATGCGAACATTCAATGATGAGGTAATTAAGGCCAACAGCAAGCGATTAATCTGGGGTAGCGATTGGCCTCATGTCATGGTCAAAAAGCAGATGCCGCATGATGCCGATCTCTGCGATCTATTCGGGTCTTGGGTAGTAGATCCAAGCCTCAGAAAAGCGATTCTTTCCGACAATCCCTGTATCCTATATGACTATCCAGCATTCACTGACACTCAATAGATATTAGCTAGAAAGAATACACACCCCATGGATAACACGCTTACTATTATTTTCGGTATTGTTGCAATGCTGCTTCCACTGGTAGTGGGTCGCCTGGTATGGAAACGCTTTGACCAATACTTTGGTCGTAATGATGCAGCTTATATGGATACCCTCGAATACTTTCTCAAGAAGCTTGGCTTCACGATCTTGGTTGCTTTTATTCTTCTGTGGATTGGTATTAGCTTAGTATTTAGCGGTAGTGCCAACCCCTAAATATCTCACCAACAAAGACTGCCTACCGTGAATGATCAATTTAGAACGATTTTCAATAAAGCGAAGCTAAACTTTGCAGTACTTGCCAGCATATTGATGTTGGCAGTCTTAGGAAAGATGACCAACCCTGAGCTCACCAATCAAGTTTTTCAAACTGCAGATCAATTAGTTTCAGATCTGATTTTGTTATTTGTGGCCATTACGCTTGGCGCTTTTATCCCCAACTTCAAACTAGTAGTCTTCGGAGCTATTGCCGCCTTTATTGCGGCGGCAGTAGCCATTCAAACAGGTGTGTTTACATACCTCACCTTAGATTACTTATTTGCTGTTCTGATCGTGGTTCTAGGCTTTGCGTCGATTGCCAACCTCTATCGACATTACAGAGAATTTAGCTTCTAACTACTGCCGTTAGGCTCCCCCAGTAATTAAGCGCCAATTCAACATCATTGACCCCTATATATTAATTTAGATATATAGATTCGATATTTAAGTATTTGTAGTTATGGTTATAGCCCTAGACAATACGGGTCTATGTACAAATATGACCATATTGACCAAACCCTTGTAGATCAACGGGTTATCCAATTCCGAGACCAGGTTGAGCGACGCCTGAACGGCACCCTTGCCGAAGAAGAATTCCGGCCTCTGCGCCTACAGAATGGTCTTTACCACCAGCGCCATGCCTATATGCTGCGCATTGCCATTCCTTATGGCTTATTAAGTGCCAAGCAGCTTCGCACCCTAGCCTGTATTGCTGACAAATACGATCGTGGTTACGGGCATTTCACAACCCGTCAAAATATTCAGTTCAACTGGGTAGAGCTAGAGCAAACTCCGGACATCTTGGCTGAATTAGCCAAAGTAGAAATGCATGCCATTCAGACATCGGGCAACTGTATTCGCAATATTACGAGCGATGCCTTTGCTGGTGTTGCTGCCGATGAATATATTGACCCCCGCCCAGTTTGCGAACTGCTACGTCAATGGTCAACCTTGCATCCTGAGTTTGCTCATCTACCGCGCAAATTTAAGTTTGCAATTAATGGTGCTAAAGAAGATCGCACGGTTTTGCTTTGCCACGATGTCGGTATTGAGCTCAAGAGAAATCCCAATAGCAATCATGGAGAATTCACTGCTGATATCTATGCAGGTGGTGGCATGGGTCGCACCCCCATACTGGGCTCATTAATTAAGCAAGGCTTGCCATGGCAAGTTCTGCCAAGTTATCTAACCGCCCTCTTGCGTGTATATAACCGCTTTGGTAGAAGAGATAATCTTTACAAAGCCCGCATCAAAATTTTAGTAAAAGCTTTAGGCCCAGAAGAATTTGCACGACAAGTTGAAGCTGATTGGGCACATCTTCACAATGAAGCAAAAGAAAGTAAAGATAATTTCACACAGTCTGAGTGCGAGCGCGTTGCTAAGCACTTCACTAAACCTGCGTATCAGAAATTAACAGTGGTAAGTAATGAAGCTATTCTAGCCACCGTGCCCGAGACTGAGAGAACTGCCTTTGCTCGTTGGCTGGAGCGTAACGTCAAACCGCATCAGGTACCAGGCTATGCCAGTGTGATGCTGTCTCTTAAGCCCCATGGCACTGTTGCCCCTGGCGATGCCAGTAGCGCCCAGATGAATGCCATTGCAGATCTAGCGGACCAATACAGCTTTGGTGAACTACGGGTTACCCATGAACAAAACTTAGTATTGGCCGATGTACAGCAGTCCAAACTACTAGAGCTTTGGCAGGCTGCTAAGCAACAGCATGTGGCACTCCCTAATATTGGATTGCTCACTGACATCATCGCTTGTCCTGGTGGTGATTTCTGCTCATTAGCTAATGCGAAGTCATTGCCGATTGCCAAAGCAATTCAGAAGCGGTTTGATGATTTGGATTACTTATTTGATTTAGGTGATATCAGTCTCAATATTTCAGGATGTATCAATTCCTGCGGTCATCATCACGTTGGCAATATTGGCGTATTGGGCGTGGATAAAGATGGTGAAGAGTGGTATCAAATTACCCTAGGTGGCGAGCAAGGCAATAATGCATCGATCGGTAAAGTGATTGGGCCTTCTTTCTATGCTAATGAAATTTCAGATGTAATGACTAGCCTCATCAATACCTATGTTGAACAACGCACCACTGGTGAGCCCTTTATCGAGACTTATCGTCGCCTTGGTGTAGCGCCCTTTAAAGAGGCTGCATACAAGAATGCATTCAATAAAAATGATAAGCACGCCAAAGAATCTAACAAGAGCGTAATCGTCTAGTCAGGGAAGAGCCATGAACCAACAGATTATTTATTTCCCTAAAGACGGTAAACCCACTCTCATTACCAATGAATGGCAAGTCTGGGATGGTGAACGCGATGAAGGCAGCATTCCAGACTTAGAGCATGGATTGCATAAGGTTCTAGTGCCATTGCATTGGTGGATTACTCACCATCAGAATGTCGACATCCTCACACGCTCTAAAAAGGGTGAGATTGGTGTCTGGTTTGCGGCTGATGACGACATACTTAAGCATGCGGACATCATCGAGGAAGGCAAAAAACTCTGGGCAGTAGTTGGGGCACACTTCCCTCTTTTTAGAGATGGTAGAAGTTTTAGCACTGCAGCCCTTCTCAGAGATCGCTTTGAATGGCAAGGTGAAATCCGTGCGATTGGGGATGTCTTAGTTGATCAGCTCTTACAAGGCGCTCGAGTCGGTTTTGATGCTTTTGAATTACGTCCTGATCAGAATCTCGATATCGGACTCAAGCAGTTTGATCTCTTTAGTGTGACTACACAAAACAGCTGGCGCGATACCCGCAGCAGTCAAGCAACTATCTAGGTCACGATCAGAAAAAATATCATGAGTAATACAAACAAACCCGGGAAAGTCTTTTTGGTTGGTGCCGGCCCTGGCGCAGCTGATCTCATTACTGTGCGCGGAGCTAATCTATTGGCAAAGGCAGATATTGTTTTTCATGATGCCTTGGTTGATACAGCAATGCTAGAACTCTGCCCTCAAGCCATTAAAGAGCCTGTTGGTAAGCGTTGTGGAAAGCTCTCCTCAGCGCAGCATTTCATTAACAAGCGCCTCGTAGATGCAGCACAAAAATATCAAGTCATTGTTCGCTTAAAGGGCGGCGACCCAATGATGTTTGGTCGCGCCGATGAAGAAATCCAAGCACTCAAAAAGCATCAGATTGAAGTAGAAGTTGTACCAGGCATTACCGCTGCTCTAGCTGGCGCAGCTGCGATCCAGAAATCGCTTACCTTACGCGGGCTATCTCGTAGCGTTGCTTTTGTTACCCTGGCGCAAGGCACTGAAAATCTTGCTTATAACGGGGGTCAGCAACAGCCAATTCAAAATCCACAAGCTGATACCTTGGTGTATTACATGGGTCGTAAGGATGCTAGCAATATTGCTAAACAGTTAATCGAAAACAACTCCCCACACACAAGCGAAACACCCGTTCACATCCTAGAAGCCGTGAGCACCCAAAATGAACGTCACTGGTCAAGCAGTCTTGGTCAATTAGCGGACGGCAAAGCAAATGGCTGGTTTGATAGCGCATCGCCTGCGCTCATTATGGTTGGGGAGGCCTTAAGAGAAAAACACTCAATCAATCAAACTGCAGATTTACAGAGCTCTAGCGCTAAATTCGATGATGGCTTGCAAGACAGCGTCATCTTCCCCGACAGCAGGCGTCGCGCTTAGGGCAATCTGCGGAAATTTTTCCCGGCAAGCATCCAGCAGTACTGGGAAGTCGTTGCGCAAATGGCCACCTTGACCAAAAAAGACTGGTACCACAACTACCTCTGTGGCACCAGCAGATACCTGAGTAGTAATCGCCTCCTCGAGATTTGGATGCATGAGCTCTAAAAAGGCTAACTCCACAGGAACGTGAGGCCTCTGCGCCTTCCAGAGCGATGCCAGACGATCAAAGGGCTCGCGCCAACGCGCATCACGGGCTCCGTGACCAAATAAGACGATTGCTTTCGTATTCATACAAACCTTTTAAACTACGAGTATTAATTATCAAAGCTTACCCTGAATTTAAGCCTCTTACCTACACACCAATTTTCTTACATGGCACATCTTCTTAGTCAAACTTGGTTCATCATCTTGATGGGCATCACCCTCATTGGAGCAGTCTTATCGGCAGTTCACCATGCAGAGGTAATTGCCCATAAAACAGGTGAGCCATATGGAACCTTAGTACTATCGATTAGCGTCACCATTATTGAAGTTTCCCTGATCATTGCCATGATGCTTGCTGGTCACGAAGGCTCTGAATTTATTGCTCGTGACGCCGTCTTTGCAACCGTGATGATCGTAATTAATGGAGTTATCGGACTTTGTATCTTTATGGGGGGCTTTAAGCATTACGAGATGACTTTCCGCAATGAGGGTGCAAATTCAGCTTTAACAGTACTCACCGCTTTAGCCACATTCATCTTAGTTATGCCTATGGTGACCGTCAGCACGCCAGGGCCTGATTTCACCAAGAGCCAGCTTGCTTTTGCAGGAATAGCCTCTTTTGCCTTGTATGGCGCATTCTTATTTTTCCAGACTGTCAGTCATCGCGACTACTACCTTCCTAAGGCAGAAGGCCAGAATGTCAATAGCGCTACCCATGCAGACAAACCCAGCAATCTGAAAACCAGTATTAGCGCAGTACTTCTCCTGATCTCACTAGCCATAGTCGTAGGCTTAGCAGAAGCGCTCAATCCTGCAATTGAAGCAGGGGTCAAAGCAGCAGGGGCACCAAAAACAGTTGTGGGTATTGCCATTGCAATGCTGGTATTAATGCCAGAGGCTTATGCAGCTGTCAGGGCGGCTAGAGCCAACCGATTGCAAAGTAGCTTGAATCTAGCATTAGGTTCAGCGCTAGCCAGCATCGGATTGACTATACCCTCAGTGGCTGCCTTTGCCATCTTCTTTGATTTACCAATCAGTTTAGGCATTAGCCCTCTTAATATGACTTTAATGTATCTATCATTCTTTATAGGGGCGCTAACCCTGGCGATTGGGAGAGCCACGCTTCTACAGGGGGTGGTGCCCTTAATTATTTTCTTTGAGTTCTTATTTTTGAGCTTAGTACCTTAAGTCAGAAAAAGTGATGTCGATAAGGCACATTAGCCCCGGCAATTAGCGTCACCAATATTGAATTACGCTGATCATCGCCACGATATTTTCCGGTCATAAGGCCGCTGAATTTATTGCCGGTGATGCCGTCTTTGCAGCCATCATGATTGCGAATAAAGGGCAATTGGAGTAAGCAACTTCATCGCATGGGTTTAACATCAAAATTTTCGTGAAAACTAAAGCATTGGGGGAATAGCTCAAAGAGAGGAGTATTCTTACCGAAATACAAAAAAATCATTTTTTAGAGCCACATTTAGTATCGCAAAGGGTAAGAGAGGTTAAAAAAGGTTAGGCAAGTACTAATTTGGCTAGCACCCCAATATAAAAAATAAATATATGTAGCAAATGAATCTACCATGGACCCGCAAGATGGATATATCATCAGGCTTACATTAATCCAATAATTATATAAATTTAAATTTATTAACCTTAAGATGATTAAATTAATCGTAGCTTTTTTTTCTTCTTTTACTATGTCAATAGTGATTTTGAGATGCAAAAATTTGCATTTACATTTCTCTGCGGATATTGAAAATTCTGGGCCTCAAAAAAATCATACAGGATTAACTCCTCGTATTGGCGGGCTTGCAATAATCTTAGGAATTTTTCTTGCTACTATATTGAACCTCGAACAAGTGGGTGGAGTAAATTTTAATGTACTACTCCTATTGAGCGCACTCCCAACATTCTTTATTGGCTTACTTGAGGATATTACAAAAAAAATTAGCGTTAAGGGTCGATTGTTAGCCACAGCTTCAAGTGCAATTCTTCTAATTTATATGCTCGGGATTCAAATAATGTCATTTGGCATCCCTTATCTAGATTTACTATTTTCCATTCCGGCATTCTCACTGATTTTTACAATCTTCGCTATTACCGGGCTTTCAAATGCATACAATATTATTGATGGATTTCATGGGTTGGCCAGTATGGTTGGCATTATTACACTATTAGCAATTGCATATGTAAGCTATACATTTTTTGATTACGAGTTAATGATCTTAAGTCTTATTATGGCGGCAGCAATTCTCGGATTTTTCATCCTAAATTATCCGTTAGGGCTAATTTTTTTAGGTGATGGCGGCGCATACCTAATCGGCTTTTGGATTGCTTCACTAAGTATAGCAATCGTGATGAGAAATCCTGAAATATCTCCTTGGTTTGCATTTTTAGTTAACTGCTATCCCATAAGTGAAACTTTATTTACTTTATATAGAAGAAGAATTCATCAGAATAAGAACCCGGGCTTACCGGATGCAATTCATTTCCACACTCTTATTTACAAACGCATCTTACTGCCAACAGTGTTTAAGCCCAACCCAGTTAGTGCAAATGCATCAACAGCCCCCTATCTATGGATTTTAACAATATTAAGTATTATTCCAGCGATACTTTGGTTTAAGTCTACCCCTTTATTAATATTATTCTCGGGAATATTTCTCGCACTGTATATTTGGCTATACACTCAGATAGTAAGATTCAAGACACCCAAGTGGATTCAGTATTTAAAAATTTTTTAGCAAATCAAACATAAAGTAAATTTAGTGTTTTGAAGTTTGAAAACATAGCCTTATTAGTTAAAAACTAAACCATTCAATTGGAATAAACTGATCTAATGGAGTCTAGATATGCATTAATAACGGTTTCTTCATCAAACTCATCCCGAACTTTTTTCCTACTAAGTAAACCCATTTGTTCCCGAATATAATGTTCCATCGATGCGATTGTGGAAATTTTATTGGCAAGATCATATGCATCTTTGGGACGGCAAAGATAACCGTTAACTCCGTCATCTACAACATCGCGACAACCAATTGAGTCAGCTGCAATAATTGGCCTACCCATTGCTGCGCCCTCCAATAAAGCCCTCGGAGTTCCTTCGCGATAATAAGAGGGCAAGACAACGCAGTGGGCCTTAGCTATTTCTTCTCGAACATTATCAGTAACCCCCAAATAAGTTACAAGCCCATCAGAAACCCATTCATCAATCTTACTTTTCGGCACAGAGCTTGAGTTTTTAGAATCTATGAAACCAAGTAAACACATCTCTACATTAATATCTTCTTGTTTAAGTATGCGAGCCGCCTCCGCAAACTCGCCAACACCCTTGTCCCAAAGAAGCCGAGCAATTAGTAAAAATCTAAGCTTATTTGATGCTGGTATTGGAGAATATTTAAATTTTTTTAAGTCCACTCCAGAGCCCGGTAGGAGACAAGCGTGCTTTTTTTGTATGATAGATTGTGATGTAAATAACTCTAAATCATCTTTATTCTGAAAAAATACAGTTGATGACTTAGAAAGGGAAAGCTTATACATTAGAGATACCAACTTACTTATCATGCTTTTTGTAACAAAAACAGTTCCTAACCCAGCAATATTATTAATAGTGGGTATTTTAAAAAAAATAGCAGCAAGAGACCCATATATGTTGGGTTTGATTGTATACCCGAGAAAAATTACCGGACGCTCTTTCCTAAAAATTAGCATTAAGTCCATCAGCAACAAAAACTCATCCCAAAGATTAATGCTGTGACTTCTTATTCTCAATTTAACAAAACGGGCGCCTAAGCCTTGTATTTGATCGCTATACTGGTCAATTCCTGCTGCAATCACAACTTCATAACCCTCAGAAACAAGCCTTCGGATAAGATTTGCTCTGAAATTGATAATATTCCATGAGGTATTAGCAACAATTAAAATTTTAGGCATTTATGATTAAATATATTTAATATTCCATATAGAATTCGAAGGGGAAAAATTTGTATGGCTGCCATAAAAATGAATAGTTAGAATATTCCTGCCAGACCAGTAAAAAAATGAAATTACTAAATACTATCCCATAGATTAAGATAATTTTTGCACACTCATTAAGCGACAGTGCATCTGGAAATCTTGATAGAACAAAAAGTTGTAATGGTATTAAATATAATGAAAATCGATCAACCGCTGTGGATGAAGGAGTTAACAGAAGTAATATAAAAGCAAGAATAGCCAACCAGGACATAGTTGTCCAAAATCTCAACTCTATAGGATTTGTTGTGTATTTTTTTCTATTAAGAAGAAAGAGCAATGCCGAAAATCCATTTATTGAAATCCTTACAAAAGAACCTGATGAGCGATATTCAGGAGTAACATATTGAGTCATCAAAATATCATATCCATCCAAAAAAAACTGGAAGCCAACTATAAAAAATATAAATGAGAAAAGATAGGTAATTGATTTATTCTTTTTCCAGTCCAAACTTAAAATGATGATCACCGAAAGGACTATTGCAGACTTATGAAATAATGAGGCGCAAATAATAAAAAAAAATGCCTTATATATATTTTTATTACTTAAACACAAAATTGTCAATAGCCAAAAACCAATTGCAACTGCCTGCCGTGAATAACCCATGCCCACGACTATTACTAGATATGGAAGTGAGTGAATCAATGCCAACCAAGAACGTGGCTGACTATGGCAAAATTTAATTAGGCTCCAACAAAATATAATGGAGCATACTAAATTTACGAAATATATATTGCCACCAACATTTGCACCAAACCAATTTAAAGTTGAGTATGCTGGATCGCGATATAAAAAACTATATTCTTCTCCAGCCATCATCTCAACTTGCTCTTGATATGCATTCCAATCCGCACCCACTTGATAACGAAAACCAATAAATAAAGTTAGGACTATGAAAGCTAATAACCAGCTTGGATTAAAAATGTTTTTTTTCAGTTGATTATTATCATAATTACAGGTGACGCCAAGTATGACCATTAAAAAATAAAGTGCCAAATAAGATAGCATCACTACGACTCCAACCACATCTGAAACATTAATATATTCCACAACTGATAAGCCCAATTTCGTTTACCAGATAGATGCTCACTCCAGGCACGCCTGACCACTCTTGAATTTAAATACCCCTCCCGATCCAACTTTTTTTCATTTAGCAACTCTTCAGCCCAATTTTTTAACGGGCCTCGTAGCCAACTTGCAAGCGGAATACCAAACCCCATTTTAGGTCTATCAATTAACTCTTGTGGAACATATTTATATAAAATTTTTCTTAATGGCCACTTATCAACACCCTTGTTAATTTTGTACTCCAGTGGAAGTGACCAAGCAAACTCGACTATTCGATGATCCAACAGTGGAACTCTTGTCTCCAAACTAACACTCATTGCCGCTCTGTCAACCTTAGTTAAGATATCTTCTGGTAGATAGCCAACTAAATCAAGCGCCATCATACGATCAATCTCGCCAATATTTTCTAGACTCAGAATTGCCTCCATGTCACTACACTTTGGCTCAAATGAGCCTATAACTAGGTTATTAGGCTTATCCCATAAAGATACAATCCCTCCATACAGTTCAGATGCATTTTTCTTGTCCAATAAGTTTGCGGCTTTGTATAGCTTATCCCCGAACCTTGGGAAGTTAATTTTTCTTCCAAAGCTATCCCATGCCGAAATTGGTATTGAATAAATGGATTGTTTCAATAATATTCTTATTGGAATGGGAAGAAATTTAACCTTATTCCAATAACGTTTTGTCATTTGATATCTCGTGTATCCGCAGAAAAGCTCATCGCCACCGTCTCCAGATAATGCTACTTTAACTTGTTTACCAGCCAAACCACTTACCAAATATGTTGGAATTTGAGATGCATCTGCAAATGGCTCAGAATAAATAGTTGGTAACATTTGGATAACATCCAAGGCTTGTCGCGAGTTTACATATAGTTCTGTATGATCAGTCCCCAAGTATTTTGCAATTTTTTTCGCATGCTCTGCTTCGTTATACCCATCCTCATAAAATCCAACTGTAAATGTTTTAATTGGGGAAGATGATTGCGCCTGCATCATAGATACAATGGTTGTCGAATCAACTCCGCCGGATAAGAATGCCCCTACAGGCACATCAGATAACATTTGTTGCCGAATTGAATTTGCCAGCAAGCTCTCTAGCTCTTTAACAGCATCCTCCTTATCCCCACGAAAATTGCTATTGCTTGAAATCAGAAGTTCAGTGGACCACCAATTACTAATTTCCAATTTAAGCGAAGACAATGAGATCTTAAGAATACATCCGGGCTTCAATTTATTAATACCCTTGTATATTGAATGCTCCCCTCCGATGTAACCATAACGCATAAATAATGCCAGGTTATCCCTGCTAATTTCGGCACTGAAAGCGGGATGCACGCGGAGAGCTGATAAATCGGATCCAAATAAAAATATTCTATTGCCAACCCCTCCCTGCCAGCCGTAGTACAAAGGCTTCTCACCGAAGCGGTCTCTTGCAAGAATTAATTTATTAAGCTTGCTATCCCAAAGAGCAAATGCAAACATTCCGACTGCCTTAGCTAAAGTTGCCTCGATACCCCAAAATTCAAATCCAGCTAAAAGTGTTTCAGTATCAGAGGACCCTCGCCACTCAGGAGTTCCAGAGCCCCCCCTAAGCATTTCATCCCTTAACTTTAGATGATTGTAAATTTCGCCATTGAAAACAATAATAAATCGCCCACTCTGAGATTTCATAGGCTGCGCACCAGTGGATGACAAATCCAGTATTGAAAGTCTTTGGTGCCCTAATATTATCCCAGCATGTTTATCAAGCCAAATTCCACTCCCATCGGGCCCCCGATGCTGAATTTTTTGCAACATTAGATCAATAATTTTTGCATGTGGCTCTTGATTTGGCGACAAATATCCAACAATCCCGCACATTAATAAACTCCGTAAATTTTGCTATAGAACTCAACATATCGAGACACTATATTATGAATTCCGTATTCTTGGATAACTCGCTCTCTAGCCTTATTACCCATCACTTTCATTTCAGTTAAATCCATTTGAAGTGCAGCTATTAGTGCGGCTGCCAATGCAAAATTATCGGCTGGATCAACCACCCATCCAGTATCACCAACTATTTCTGATGCATCACCGACATTTGTTGTAACGCAAGGAACTGCACAGGACATTGCCTCGCCAAGCACATTGGGGAAGCCCTCCGATCTAGAGCTCAAACATAGGATATCAAAGCCTGGCATTAATTTTTCAATATCCTTTTGTGCCCCGGTAAATATCACTCCATATAGTGGTATATTTCTTGGTCTGTAGTCGTAAACGTTGGGGCCTATACACAACATCGTTACTCCTGGCACAGCTTGTTGCACTAATGAAAATGCGCTACATAGGTTGGGTATGTCTTTTTGATCATCACCTCTCCCAACAAAACCAATTATTTTTTGATCTGCGTTAATCCCGTACTTTAGTCTTATTGCTTTAGTGCTCTCATTATCCGGAATCCACCTTGCAACATCAAATCCATTTGGAATCATTAGTTGATTGGTACATATATATCCATAGGATTTATGTTGAGCAAGTGATCGATTTGAGTTGTAGATAATTGCACAAACTTGTTTAGAAAAAATAGCGCCAAGCTTCACCACAAAACGTGTTGTAATTTTCCTGCGCTTAATATCCTCAAGGCTGAGGCGAATATTCCAAATAACTTTGGAATATTTAGGCATAAATAATGATCCAAGTAATGCAAATAAATTTGCATGATACATCCACCCCTGAATAATATCTGGTTTACGATTAACAATCTCATCCTTTAACCTAGGTAGCGCTAGCATTAATGAGGAAAATGAATTGATATTAAGACTTGTAACTGGTATTCCAAACTCTCGCAAAAGTGGGCCATAATGACCATCCGACCTTAGGGAAATAACACTACTAGTAAATTTCTCTTCCAGTCCAGAAGTTACTAAAGTATATAAAGCGCGCTCTGCCCCACCAATGTTAAGGTCCGTTATGATGTGTACTATCGACTTCAACTATTTTCTCCAAAAAATAAAGTCCATACCTTTGAACAGTATGCTTTTCTATGGCAATGTTTCTGGCATTGAAACCTAGCTTAGCTCTTAACTCAGAGTCAATTATTAATGTCTTAATTGCCATCAGTAATTCATCCGCATTATAAGAAATCATCAAGGCACATGATTCATCAAGAAATTTTCTAGTTTCGCCAACATCTGTAGCAATAATCGCACACCCACTAGACATTGCCTCAAGAGTTGCTTGGGAAGGATAGTTATTCCTTTTTTGAATGGATAAAAAAATCTTGGCCCTCCCTAAGACTTCAAATGCATTCTCGGCCTTATAAATCTTTACATTGTTGCTACAGTGATATGTTGGTGCATTAACACCAAATCCACAAAAATGAATCTTCAATTCAGGTAATAATTTTAGAATACCAAGTAATAAATCATACCCCTTATCACGATCAAATCGCGCCATAAATACGACATCAATATCTCGCTCCACGCAAATCTTGCATTGAGAATAATCGGTAAAGCTGCAAGGTGCAATTTGCCAACGCGATCGATATAGACCCCAAAAAAAATGTTTGAACTCTGAAAAAAGTTGTTGCGACAGACAATCAATTCTATGAAACCTTATCAGGCTAATATTTGCAAAAAATCTAGAAACTCTTGTGGTAGATGTGTCATAGGAAGGATCAACAAAGCATATAGACATCCTTGCATCTAGTGGAGCTATCGCTGCAAAAATACAGGAAAAAATGCCTGGATTCATACTTAGATGAAGATGATCGCACTTATATCGTCTTAACATGGTCGCCAAATCAACCAGCTCTAACAGAAATTGTAGGATTCCACGCCTATAATCACTGGATCCAAATTCAATGATTTTTATATTCTCAGAGCTTGAAAGAGCCATGGAGATTTGAGCCGCACATCTTCTTTGTGCAAAGATAACGACCTCAATAGCATCTGATTCTCCAAACAGAAACTCGGCCAAGCGAGCAAATCTTCTCTCCATTCCCCCAAAGTTTTTGCTTGCCCATATTGCAAAACCCAACCGTTTGATTCTCATCTAATTAACCCTCTAAATCCGATTTAGAAAACACATAGATAAATTAGATTGTCTAAATTTTTATTTTTTAATTACGAATTTGATTGTCAATAGAAATATTATTTAAATACCATTCGATAGTCTTATCTAGCGCATCATCAAATGGTGTTAAATTGAATTCAACCAATTCACATATTTTGTGGTTATTAGCAACATGACACATTACATCCGACACTCTTTCAGACTTATTCACTATTTCACCAAAATAGTTCATTTTTTTACAAATTATTTTTATTAAGTTTTGAACACTTACTTGGTTTTCCGTAGAAATATTTACCGACTCGCCCATAGGTAAATGAGCATGCAGTTTTAGCACCGCATCTACAGTGTCATAAACATATATGAAGTCTCGACTTTGCAGTCCTGAACCATGAATTTCTGGAGCTATACCATTAAGAATTCGCCAAATAGTTATAGGAATAATGCCTGCTAAATAACCCCTATAGTTTTGTCTAGGTCCAAAGTTATTGAAGGGTCTGACAATATAAGAGTCAAGGTTAAACATTTTTACATAACTCTCGACAGCATGGTCTGCGGCCGCCTTTCCAGCTGCATATGCTGTTGTTGGATTTTTAGGGTGCTCCTCGTCCATTGGCTCGTATACCGCTGTTCCATAAACCTCTGACGTTGAAAAATGGCAAAGTGTATTGAATCTTCCGCGGCGCTGATTTTCAAGTAAATTTAGTACAACGTTTACATTTGTTGCAAATGCATTTGCAGGATTTAAATATGAGTAATTTAGCGCCTTTGTAGCACAATTAAATACAACATCAATCTCATGATTATCGAAAATATATCCTAAACTAGTACTAATTTCAGCATCATCTCTATATAGAAAGGTGTGATCATTTTTAAGGGCGGAGTGAAGATTGTTAATATCGCCAGTAAAGAGATTATCTACAACAACAACTTCCTGGGTCCGGCTATTTATCAGTCTATCAACAAGATGACTTCCAATAAAACCAGCGCCCCCTACAACTAGTACTTTTTTACCTTCAATTGGTTCGCGCACTTGCATCACAGCACACTTTCTTTAATTTGATCACAAATTATCATTGCGTCAAGACCAGCTTGTATATTTGGTCTTTGTGAAAAATCCTCCTCATAGCAGCTGGCTAAAAAGGCTTGAAGTTGATTTAGAAGGGCTTCTTGGTGCGGAACTTCTATTGATTCTTCTTGGGCGGTTATTGTGTAAGACTCATTATCAATTTTTCTCAATTCAGATTGACGACTTATTAAGACCTCTTTCCTTAGCAAGTTACATTCTATAAACATATCCTTACAGGTTGCTTGTATCATTCTCATCTTCTTTTCAGTCATGCGACTAGCCTGTATGCGTGAAAAGCTGCCATTTTGATGCCTTAAGGTTGCCGAAGCAAAATCAATGATGCCGCCTTCAGCAACCCCAACAGCATCAACCGTATCAACTGGGCCATTAATAAATAAAGCCAAGTCTATATCGTGAATCATTAGGTCCGTTACAACATCAACATCATTGATACGAGAACTTAATTTATTTGTTCTAGTAAAATCTATGTTAACAACGCCGCTGCTGTGGCTCAGAATTTTCTTAATTTCGCGCACGGCAGGGTTATATCGCTCAATAAAACCAATTTGGATGTTGAGATTTAATGGCTTGACACATTCAACAAGATCTCTTGCCTCCTTTAAATTAGAGGATAGAGGTTTTTCCACAAAAATATTTCGTACTTTACCTGCTACGTTTTTAATAATTTCATAATGTGTACTAGTAGGGCTAGCTATAAATAATGCATCAATCTTATTGAGATATTCTTGTGGATTGTCAACATTCAATACGTCATATTGCTTTGCAATTTTTTTTACGGCCTCTTTATCAAGATCATTAATGAATATGATTTCAACATTTTTCAACATTGATAGTACTCGTAAGTGATTTTTTCCCATCTTACCAATACCAATCAGGCCAACTCTGACTATACTATTCATCTGATTCCATGCCTTTAATTTTATTTCCCATGCGGTCAATTTTGGATATTACTTTGGCAGGATTTCCAGCGACAAGGGTATAGGGTGCTACGTTCTTTGTAACGACTGCGCCAGCAGCCACCATTGAGTACTCTCCTATTGTCACGCCGCAAATTATCGTAGCATTAGCGCCAATGCTAGCACCCTGTTTGACGAGTGTGGATGTTGTTTTCCATTCCTTATTAAAAGCACGAGGTACCCTATCATTCGTAAAAGCCGCATTTGGCCCTATAAAAACCTCATCTTCAATAGTTACACCATTATAAATAGATACACTATTTTGAATTTTGCAATCGTTACCAATGATTACCCCATGGTCTATATAAGAATCTTTGGAAATAATGCAATTTTTACCGATCTTTGCATGTTCTCTAATTTGAACATTTATCCAAATCTTTGACCCGGCATCAATCACAGCACTCTTATCGACATTTGCCGTTAAATGTATAAATCTATCTTGAGCACTCATTTTCTTACCCTCTATTTATTAGATGACTATACAAGGGAAGCTACAGTATCAACAACTGTTTTAAGTTCAATTTCAGTCATATATGGATACAAAGGTAAGTTGAGAATTGATTCGCACAGCTTCTGCGAGTTTCTACCACCCATATGGAGAATGCTCTTAATTGCTGGCTGATCTGATATTGCTGCGGGATATATATTTCCGAATCCAATATTTTTATCTCTCAAACCTTTTTCGACGCGCCTCTTTAAATCAAAATCTTCGAAGATAGTTACATTACAGTATCCATTTTCCTCATAAAATTCTGGCGCTAAGATTTGTTTAACGCCAATTGTGGATAAACTATTTTGATAGTACTTAGCAGCATTCCGTCTTGAGGAAATTCGTTGAGGAAGATAATCTAGGGCTATATTTAAATAAGCCGCCTGAATTGAATCCAATCTGGAGTTCCATCCAATTGAACCGTATCCATAATGTGAAGTGCGCCCATGATTACCAAGCCTCCTCACTTCTTCAGCTATAGATTTTTTGTTTGAAAAAACGGCGCCGCCGTCGCCCGCACCCCCCAGAACCTTAGCCGGATAAAAAGAAGTTGTAGAAAGTAATGCATCCTTATAGATGGACTGTCCGTTTAACTGAACGCCAAAACATTGGGCCCCATCCTCAACCAAGAAAATATTGGAATCTTTACAAAAAGTTCTAATGAAATCTAAATTTCTAGTTGCCCAACCATAAAGATGAGCAATAACGGCGGCCTTAGGTTGATACTTCTCTGCAGCTAGAATGAATGCAGATAAATCAACCCCACCGTCAATAAGGTCAACATCAATGGTTATTGGGATCGCCCCAACGTTTACAGCAGCCTCATATGTAGCCCAGAAGGTAACATTTGGCACAAGTACATAATCACCTACACCAACGCCCAAGGCTCGAAGGGCAAGTTGAATAGCATCCGTTCCATTGGCACAGGTCACGACATTATCAACCTGGGTTAAGTCCGATAATCGCTGTTCGAAAATTTCTACTTCATATCCGCCAATAAATGAGGCTTTTTTTGAAAGTTCAGCAACCTTTTCACTCCATCGCAGCAAAAAGTGATCTTCAAACCTAGTTAAATCGATAAATGGAATAGACATTTTAATATTGTAGGATAGAAGGTGAAGATCACTTGCTTTCGCAAGACCACTCATGTGAATCAATTTTATTTAAATTAGCTGCGCTTGTTTTCACTAGAATACAGTATTGCATTTTAAATTCTCCGTTCATCCCCAGGTAGCTTGCCCACCAATCAATATCCCTAACAGATGAATCAAGAGTGTTAAAGTTTCGATCCTCCATCCAATATCTTCTTGCACTCACTCCAATAAATCGCGGAAGAGTCTCTTTAAAAAATTTGCTATTGAAAAAGTAATTGAATGAATTATCTTGAACCAAAGATAAATCTCCGGCAAAAAAGCCTGCGCTCACCATCAATATTGAATTTGTCTTTAGTGTTTGCTTGAATATATTTAATGTTTTGAATAAATCAGTTGTATAACCAATTGAATCAAAACAAGTTAGAACGTCAAAGCTAATTTCCTTTAAATCATCTTCACAGCCAAAGCAAGTAATTCCTTCAGCTCTATTGCACTCATCACGAAAAATTTCGCTAGTCTCTACACCATAAACAGTAAAACCTATTTTCTTTGCCTCTGCTAAGAAAATACCGTTAGCACACCCCCAATCAGCGAGACACATTTTTGAATTATCCTTAGGAAGGATATTAAACTTTTGTAAAAGTAAGTTAATTAGCTGAGCCCTATCAAAGGCAACTCTCTTCCTCCAAAAACTACCTTTTGTATAGGATTTTAGAAAATCTGCGCCCCAAGGTGTTTTTCTACCATCCCATTCGGAAAGATGCTTTTTTTTGTAATAGCCACATGCTTGACAAAAAAATAATTGCTCAATTGCAACCATCTCGGAGTGACATAATTCACAAATCACTAATAATTTCCTCAAAAAAATTCAATACGCCATAATCATTATTAATGTGTAATTTTAAAAAATCTGTGTCCCGTTGATTAAATTTAATTTTCTCATACGTACTAGTGTCGAAGGAATTCAAAAAAATATGGATAGGATGAAAATTGAATACCTTTAGGTATTTATATGCAAGCAAGTCCTTCGGAGTTGACTTTTTAATTGATATACACCATTCATCATCCTCCCAGGCAATAGGAATCTGTAAGATGGATTTATCCCAATTAGAGAATGGCACAATAGCCAACTCTGTGCTTAAAAGTAAATTTGACTCATACTTATAATTACGTGCGGAAATATTACGAAGCAATTCCGTCTTAAAAAAAGAATCATGGGATCTAATTCCCGCGGGCCTAAATCCAAGAATATTTTCGTAATAATCTAAAACCTCCGAAATATTTCTTCCATACCTAAAATCACCATTCAATAGAAAATTAAAGTTTGGATGAATGCAGAATTCAAATTGATCTGAATATTTGATAAATTCTTTTGTCACCAAGGATTCATGGGTTACAAAAAAAGTAGCCTTTTTCTTTTTCTCCATTAATCTCTCGAATACAAAATTGAGAACATCATCACAAGCCCAGTCATAATCAAAAGTCAAAAAAACTGTATTATGATAATTATTATTAATTAATTCTAAATTGGATAATGTGGATGTATTCATAATTTTATGATTGCATTAATAAGTTTAGACTTTGACTCTTTCATACGGTCTTCTGAATATTTACTATATATGAATTTTTGAGAATTTAAACACATTTCCAAATATAATTCTTTATCTCTAACAAGCAAATCAATTTTATCTTTTATGTCTTCTATTCTGAATGAGTCAATTAAAAATCCAGAAAAACCATCTACAATGTATTCAGGCATAGCATTTGTACCGTATGCAATAATTGGCCTTCCTACAATTCCAGCTTCGATTGATACGCCACCGGAATGAGGTGCAACTACAATATACGCTGATTCAATATTTTTCAGAATTAAAGAGTTGCTCACCCTACCCTTAAAAATAATATTATTAAATAATTTATATTTATAAACAGCCAAAGGAAGATAATTTCCATCACCCAGTACGTGCAACTCAAAACCATTTTTCGATGCTTTGGATATAAGAAATGCATCTATTGCATCTTCTGAGCGTTTCATCTTTTCGAATCTAGTTATTAATAGTATAATTTTACTATTAATAGAATTATTAATATTTGGAGGAATAAGCTTAGGAAGTTCTGCCCGCACAATATGATCGGTTGATATGTACTTGTTAAGCGCCTCTTCTCCAATAGTGTACATGACCTCATAATGCATAATACGAGAACCACAAAGAATTTTTGCCTTTCGCCATAAGAACTTATATATATAATTACCTAAAATATCTTTTTTATTTCTTAAACTTTTAGGTGTCATGATATAGTTTGAAACTGGTGAGGCTATTACAAAAAATATTATAGGGACTTGAAAAAAAATGTTCAGGTAAAGGCCAAGAATAGATGAATACATATCCCCATTTAATCCAATACATGTATTCGGCCTAAGCAAAAAATAACGGGCTATGGCTATAACATCCAAAAAATCACCTATAGGAAACTCAACAACCTTTCTACCATGGTACCTAACGTTACCCTTTCTTTTTTCAAATACTAAAAATTGACTCTTGATTCTCTTATCGATCACTAAATATCTGGAAAAGTCCTTCCAATAATCCATTAAATAGGAATAATTGTAGGAAACAGGAGGAACAAAAATATACCTCCTTACCTCTTTATTACAATTTTTTTTTCTAAGATAAAATATAATATACAAATATGGACTTGCTACTAACAAAATTAATAATTTAAAGAAAATATAAGGCATTAAGATTGATTTCTATAGATATTAATAATTCTAGCGGCATCCAATACATCTCGGGAATGCAAAATAGGTTTAAGTCCTCCGATAAGATCAATGGATTTGTTAGAGTAATTAATTATAGACTTACTATTAATTTTAATTGATAAAGAATTTACAAGCTCATGTAAATTAAGAATATTATTCGGAATTAAATTTATTAATTTTTCATCCTTATTAATTAATATATCATATATATCATCCTTAAAGTCATCTAACGGTGTTGCAAAAAAAATTAAGTTATCAATATTCAGCTGAATATTATTCTCTAGTGAATATAATATTCTACTAAATAATCTACTTCCTGACTCACCCTTGCCAAATGGAAATGTCAATCTAATAATCCTCCAATCTATCTTTGAGTGTTGTATTAGTATTTCTGCTGCAGCTTTTGACTGAATATAACTATTTCCTTTGAAAGAACTACTAAATACAACACCCAAAGTAGATAAGAAAACTAATTTTCCGCTATAATCATAGTCTTCAAGAAATCTAATAAACTTTCCAAATGATTCAACATTAGTTTTATTTGTAATAACTTCGTTATTTGAAATATTTGCAATAAAGTACAATATATGGCTTGCATTCAGTAGATCATCTTTATGTCTAAAGTAATCAAGCTCATTATCTATATTAAAGTCCGGCCTGCACAACCTTACAATTTTACATGAGTCAGTATTTTCAAATACTTTCTTTGCGACAAAACTATTTGACCCAACTAAAACAATTGATTGAATTAAGCTCATTAGTTAGCCCTTGAGATCAGGAATAACTCTGATTGATCTTCATTGCAAAAGATTCTTGAGATAGTCTGACCCAACTTCTTTTTAATTGAAAAGCCAATTTCACTTAATTTCTCAACTACATTAGCATCACAGACAACATAATCGTATTCTGATAAAAAATCATTTAATTCATATTGCTTTAATTCATCCATTTTTTTATATAATATTAGCCATGATGATGCCGCAGAAGTATTCTCTAGAAATATTGAAGGGATAACATTACAAAAATTCCTACATTCATATTCAAAAAGATACCATAAAAATCGATTTCTGTTATCCATATTATAACCACCAGAATAATAAAATATTAAATTCGATTCTTTTTTCTTACTTAAATTTTTTAAATCTTGGATATATTTAATCATTCTATCTACATCAGATACTAATTTAAAAATATCTTTATTAAAATAATTTAAGTTTCTCCCAAGATAACCAATAGGAAAAATTAATAAGAAAATCATAATATAATCTATATTAGCAGCATAGCTAATAATACATAAAAATAATATCCTTCTTTCGGATGATGAATCCATAAATCTAAATATCACACCGTTAAATAATATAATAATTGCAAAATATAGATAACCGTAATCGTTACTTTTAATTGTAAAATAGATTAGAATAAGAAAACTAATTACTTGTAATTTTGAAGGTTTATTAATAGCTACGTATTGTTTATTACCAAGCAATTTCGATATACTTGTCACCTTTTCTTTGCTTATAAAAAATCCCTTGAATGTGTATAGCAAATTAAGAATTACAATTGTGATTAATACAAAATTATTATTCTGAACTAAGTTTTTTATTAAATAAGGTACTAATAATATTCCTGCTGTAATATTAAAAGATGAAATAATAGCCAATATGAAATTTATATAGTCATTACCACTTGAAATTATATATAATGACATCGCACATATTATGAATGGGATTTCAGGTTTGATATCAATTATTATGTAGTTAATAAATAAAGGTGATATCAATATTATTATTAATATTGATATATCTATTTTTGCAGTTGATAATACTATAAATAGAGAAGTAATTGAGATTAATCTATAATAGTACGGTCCTAATATGTAGAAAGTTCCGTAATCAATTTTACGCCACCAAAATGGTTTTTCAAATTTAAAAAATCCATTAAATAAATATTTACCATTAGACAAGGCAATAAAACCAGCATTCTTATACCAAAAGCTTGTTAAATATAAATCATAGTCTGTAGTTATTAATTTTTTATTATATATTAGCTCATAGCATCTTATGTAGCTTAATATAAATATTCTTAATTTAAAATATATATTTTTTAAATCCATTAATATTAATCTTCTCTTTATCCACTATTATCATTGATAATATTATTAAAATAATAATTAGCCCAACAATTGCATTAACAATATTCATGTTCCCTAGCTCTACGAAGACGAACCAAGATGTGTATCCTAGCGCTAAGGTAATCTGCATTAGCATTATTTTCAGTTTATATCCGACGCGCCATAATGATTCACTGATGTATAGCGAAACTGTTATCCAAAATAGATAAGCAATTATCGTTGAAATTGCCGACCCAACGTAACCATAACTTTTTACTAATAACCAATTGCACATCACGCAGACAAGTGCTGACATCCCCATTATTATTGCATTTATATAAGACTTTTCTGATTTCCATATACCGATACATATTATTGAAAAAAAGCCATACAATACTGGTTGCCATGCTAATAACCCTACAATTCTCCATGATTCGCGATACTGCTCACTAACCAATATATCAATCAGTTTTGGGGAGCAATATGTCAATAAAATAACTCCTATTGCTGCAGACCCTAAATATATCTCTGCTGCATTACGAAATATTTTCTTGTTATCATCTTTTTGCACTAATTCCATTGCAACGGGCCACCAGGCTTGTCGCACCCCTTCTACCAACAAACTCAAGATATATGCAAACTTTAGCCCTATAGCGTATATACCAACAGACTCTACTCCCTTATAGATTTCAAGAAACCATCTATCCGTTGAATTCATTAGGTACATTGTTATTGCTGCCGGCATGAATGGAACTCCGAATTTAATTATCTTTACCCAGTATTCACTGTAAATTCTTGAGAAGCTAAGGTAGTTCTTTATTAGATGTATGCTGTAAATCGCAATCAATGTACCCGACATTGCAAGCGCCAGAAAATAGCCAAATACGCCATAGTTCATGGCTAAGCAAAAAAATATAGTTAGAGCGGCACATACAATTGAACTCATTAAACTTACTAAGAGGAATTTTCCAGGTTTATGAGTTAGCCTCATAATATCTGATGCAATACTCACAATTTGATTTATTAATACCCCTAAAAATAAAATTCCATATATTTCAAAATTTAAGTCGCCGTTAGAAATTAATCCAAATATTATTGGCACTAGTAAGGTTGAGAGAATTGCTACAAAAAATCCCCATATTAGCCGCAATTGAAGTATGGAAGAGACAAAACACTTTCGCTCTCCCCGATCGGATTCATCGAATTTATAAAAGTACATTGAAAGTGTTGCATCCATCCCTAGTGAAATGATGATGGAAACAAATGCGGCGTTTAAGTTTAGAATTTCAATTGCACCATATTCACCCACTGAAAAAATTCTGGTGTAAATTGGGATCATTAAAAATGATAAGCCTTTATTTAAGATACCTCCAATTCCATAAATCAGAGCCTCCTTACTAAATCTCTTGATGGAATCCATTAATTCTCTAACACCCATTTAACTGCATAGTATTTATTATTCCACGATGTAAATTGATGGACTAATTTTGCATTAAATGATTTCACATAATAGTTAAATAATTTTTCATTAGACGTTTTTGTTTCTATAAATTTGATATTTGAATATTTTAAGGTCGAAGGAATATGATTAAGCAATCTCCCGCCTACCCCCAATCCTTGATACTCTGGCATTATGGCAATATAAGTAATTTCCATTGCATCAATACCCAAAGGAACTTTATTTATTATTTGACTAAAAGCTACTAGAATTTTACTTGGCTTGAATAAAATTACTCTAAAAAAACCACATAAAAAACTATAAGAAAAAATTATCTCGAAGAGCCTGATTGATTCTTTTGATAAGAGGATAAATCCTATAACTTTATCCTGTTTTTTTGCAACGATAAATCTATTACTCTTTAACTCTATTGTTTTTTTATAGAAATTTTCTAGGACTTTAGGCCCAAATGATGGTAAAACATCTTCTGGAAGCGCGGTTCTGTGGATAGAGGCTAAATTATTAAAATCTATTAATTTAACTTCACAAATTTTAATGTCAGATCTCAAAAATTTTAATATTTTATTTTGTTACAGGGAAATTAATTAGAGATGAACTTGCAAGAGTCGAATTTTTAAAGTCGCCTTTATAGTGAGAATATTCCGGTAAGTTAGGAATGCTATATTGGATTAAATTTCCAAGCTGTACTCCGTGATTTATATATTCTTTTAATACAGCGTCTCGATTAGAGACTCTTATAGGATAGTGGGAGTAAGTTGCTCCTTGAATTATTGGACCCAGGATCCAACTTGGATTTTTTGACAAGCTCTCTTGATAGAAATTTACTTTTTTGCGTCGGTAATCAATAATCTGGTCATATTTGTCTAGCTGAACCAACCCTATTGCTGCTTCAATATTAGTCATGTGGTCTAAATAATCTACCGGAAAATGTATTTTATTATCAAGATGAAATGCTTTCGTATACTTATTTAAAATATTTGTTTTCTCCTGAAGCCACCAGGTTACAAAATAAAGATACTTACTAAATGCTATACACACAAGAATAAAATATAACCTACGTTTAATTTCTTTTAAAAATCCTGTTTTTTTATAATTATTATCACGCCAATCTCGTACTATATTTGCTAAATCTTGATTTTGAAAAGTTAACATTCCACCAAAAATACTTGTCATTATCTTGCTAATATTCAAAGCATATACTGCTACATCACCAGAGGTCCCAATCATTCTGCCATTCCATTCCGCTCCGAAACAGTGGCAACAATCTTGAATTAGCCATATCTTATGTCCAAAACGAATTTCTGATTTTTTAACAATATCTTCCAGCCTATCTAAATCCTGGGGATACCCAAATGTATGGGTTGCTATGATTGCCTTAGTCTTTACGCTGACTAATTTCTCTAGCTCATTCAAATCCATGTTGTAGTCATTTAAATTTATATCTACAAAGACGGGGGTATTGCCACTTAAGGTCACAGCATGAGCTACAACTGAACATGTATATGATGGCATTAATACTTCAGAGTTGACCAAGCCAATTGCATTAAAGAATGCCCACTGGGCCGATCTTCCATATGGAAATGTCACGGCATCAACTGCTTTAAATTTTTTTGCAAACTTTTTTTCAAATTGATATACAGCGTCTGAATTTAAGCGGAATATCTTTTTCCACTCTTTATAATTCAAGAATGGTTTAAATCTTGGCTTTAGTATCCACTTCATTTATTTCTTGCTCCAACCAGCCAGTCAAATCCAGAAAACAGTATTTCAGTGTCGAACATTAGACAAGACAAAGCTAAAATTATTTTTGTTCCAAGTTCGTGATTTATATAAAAAATCACTCAATGTTTGGTTATTTTTAGTAAAAGAAAGTGATGCTTGATTGCGATCATCAGCGCCGTTATGAAAATAACTAATGGGAGATATTGGAACAAAATTAAGAATTAATACATCCCGCCTGAGTCCCGAAATCCTTCTATGATAATTTCTACCAGCTGTAAATAGAAAGGCTTCACCGGGGCCACCATAGGTTCGATGTAAAACATCCTTAAATAGCAACACATCGCTAGGTGGAGAGGGGCACTTGAAATTCGCACCAATAAATTCCATATGCATAGAATCTTCATGCACATCACTTAAATTAATCATTAAATTGACAGTAAATCCGTCATCAATGTGATAGTCTTCAGTTCCATTATGGAAATTATCAGTATATGACGCATATTGAATGTTACCTCTTATGTAAAAATTTTTACCAAAGAAGCCGTACAAAACTTTATAAAGTCTATCAGTAAATATTGATTTAATTAGAAATTCATTATTGTGTGGTATCCCGTAAAAAATAAACTCTTTGGGCATTTTCTGATAGATAGGTAAGAAATCTATTTTTGGTTCAGGTGAAATAATATTTTCATTTACATAACTGGCAATATCTATCTTGCCATAATGTAAAAAACCAATGTCTTCCAATTGGTCTAGATCATTTACAGATTTATGAGTATAAAAAATTCTATAAATTTTATAAGCTCTTAACTTTATATTAGCATAAATTGAATTTGACCTATTATATATTTTTTTATAATATGTGAATAGAGTGTCCATAATTATCATCTATCAAAATCAGGAAAAATTGAATACTTTAATTCAGTAGCATGAAAAGAAAAAATACGCTATTTAACTCTAATTAAATTCATATACATTATAAAGCCGAGGTTGCCATCAAGCCATCTATTTATGAACTTAGGCAACTTAAAAGGGAGGGCTCTTGAGGGGAAGAAGTGGAAGTATTCCTCGTCTACTCTAAACTTATCTCCAAATAAGCTGATAAACTCATCGCGGGTGTATGCAATACCAATAGGGTTTTTAGCGCCATCATAATGCCTAGCTATCCCATCCGCATCGCCCACACTGAATATATTTTCTCTTCCACGACCCTTTAATCCTGCACCCGTGAGAGTTAAAATTAAAACCATCCATTTGAGATATGGCCATGATTCTACAATCCAATTTTTATAATAAACCGATATGCTGACAGTGCCCTCTTTTTTTAACACTCGATATATTTCTGAAATAATTTTTTTTCTGGGTTTGGCGTATGGTGAATAACCCCTTGGCAATTGATATGATCAAATGTAGCGTCTGGAAAATTTAGACTTTCTCCGTCCTGCTGACTAAGGTTCGCCGACACTCCATTTTCTGTCAATCTTTTACCCGTTATTTCTATGGCGTTCTTTGTTAGATCTGCATATAGGTTATTTAGCCCGCGAAGACCAAATTCAGTAACCCAAAAGCCAATTCCGAAACCCAAATCTAATAACTTAATGGCTTGACCACATTTTCGAGGAGGGGGTAAAAAACGACTATCAAAATTTCCGTCAAAACATTATTTAAAGTAAATCGATCTATGCTCATCAAAAAATAATTTTGACCCAACTTCGTATTGAGACTCTCCGGTCCATTGTAGATTTTCACTCCAAAATTTCTCAACGTCGACTATATTTACCATCATTTTAATACTCATATAAAATTTATCTTTGTATAATAATATTACTATCAATCAGTTTTATTATTCTTCGTCTTGAGCTTGCCAGTAACCCTTACTCGCCATGTGAATAGCTATAAAATAGCCAGGCGTCTTCAATACCTCATAATCATTAGGTTTTATAAAATTATTCGTAAGTTTTAGTTTTTCCCCAAGAATAATTGTTCTTTTATTAACCACTTCCCATTTATCTTTAGATGTTATGAGCATTCTTACTAGTATTAATTTAGCAACCTCTCTTAGAGCCCGAGATTTAAATAATGTTATACAGAGTAGACGTAGGCATATAAATTTATATGGATTTTGCACACCCTTTGGCATCGAAACAATTTCAGCACTTACCTGGATCTTATCACCCTCAATAATTAATAAGTTATTAGCATTAAAGGATTGGGTGCTTCCTAATTTATTTTTTTTATTCCTTAAAACTACGCCACCATCTATTAAACTATTTTTTCCATTTACATAGTGATAAACAACACCCCCTTTGTGAGTACTAATAATCGTATAGTGATTTTTCCCAGAGTCAATGATAATGCCGGCCTCCTTAAAATGTATTCGGTAAATTTCTTTATTCGCAATTTCCTTTTTTTTCAATTTCTCTTTTTTTACATCTTTAATTGTCGCGGCCCAACAATAGGAATTAAACATAGGGACTAAGTTTGGCTCATCTATACCGGATAGCGTCACAACATTTTTGAGTTCAATGCTCTTTTCCATTTTATTTACCAAAAACTCCGATTGATGCCCCTCAATCATAAGTGCAAGGCACCCGGCGGGGTAATAAAACCGTGTATTTCGACTTCCGTATAAACCACCAAATGAGCCATCTGGATGAGCAAAATGACTCATAAATTCGAGTGACTTTACTAAGCGCTTATTTAATCCAAGATCAGGGCGCTGTAAATTTACATCGGCTAAATAATACGTACATAATGTTTGGTAGCCTGGATCAAATCCATCATACTCCCTAAACCACCCCTCAATAGATTGGTTTTTCAAAATTCGATCAAGTAATTCATGAGCTTTTTGGCTTGCTTGGGTGTCATGTGCAATCTTTTCCCAACGAAAAAGTGCAGCTACTGCGGTTGCAAGATGATTTGAAATTAAGCCATGGGTTTCATCGGCCCTTTTTAAAAAATGAATCATTGGCTCTACGACTTGAATCCAAGACCCAAGTGTTTCTTGATCCACTTTTTTTTCCAATAGTTCTATTGTACAAAGTAAATCAAAGGCAACCAGAGCAGTTACACAATACGAACCTTCGTTAGGAAATGCTTCCTCTAAACTTCCATCAACATGCGTTAGTTTTTTTGCGCCAAGAAATAGTGCATTTATTCGCGATAGGAAGACTTCATTGGATGTTTTGAATGGCCACAAACCATTACACCAAAGTCGCGCCAGACCATGAGCTATTCCTTGAAATGAAGCATTTCCAAAATCAATAAGTCCCCATGCCCAATAATACCTATCAGCCATTCCATATGTTTGGCTTGTACTATCAATATCGATAAGACTTAATATTCTTGGTAAATTTTTCTCAACCTCATCAAGGTAAACATTTTTTGTCACTATGTCGATCGCTTTTAGAAAAATTAACTTAAAGAAATACTTACTTTAATTACTATTTACACCATGGGCATGAGAAAGCAACTCAATTAATTCTTCAAATCCCTCAGACCACCCATAGTCTTTAGAAAGGGTATGAGGATGCCAAAGAACAGAAGCGCATCCAGCCACTGCTTGACACTCCGAAATCAAATAAAGCATCTTTTTTTTTCTTTCAAAAGTATCTAGCATTTGATAATCATACAAATGTGAATCCATTAGTATGGTTGGCATTGCCATCATGCTATGGCGGGTTGATTTAATCTGATTCCAAGGGTGCCAGGCAATTGCAGCACTATTCCTAAACCCTGGTCGATCATTAAACATTAAAGTTGTATCCAAATTTAATGTAGCATTTTCTTGTGCAGCCCATGTTTGAGCCCAGCTAAAACGAAGCCAATGCTGTCTACATACGTCTATATTCTTTCCAAGCAGATCCTCTAGATCTTTTTTTTGCTTTGCAATCAAAGCTGAATTACTCCATGCGTCAAAGCTTGGATGAATTCCGATGATATGGCCATCCTCTAAAATTTGCTTTAATAATCTAAGAAGTTTTGGGTCTCTTATGTCATATCCAGGATCAAGAAGCCACCTTTTCATTGTTTTTTTACGAAAATCAACATGAAAATGATATGTAGCCTTTATGCCTGGAATTTTTTCTAGCAGCAAGATTCTGTCAAATTTCCACCAATTCTCCGACCCAAATATCATACGAAAAATATTTTTTAATAGCTCGCCGGACAATGTTGACCTTACCTTAAAGACACTGGAGATTGCATTCACCAACATAAAAATTGATTGCTTCATCCTTATTGCAGCCGTTTTACTTACTGCATCAACATCATGCGTCATTTTGATGCTGGAATTCTGGAGCTGACCAAATAGCTTGTTCGGAGATACTGATTTTCTCTGTGCTGCCCATTCCCTCAAAAAAAATGCAATTCGATTAACCCAAGCGTGGTCCCACGCACGAGCATCCCAAGCCTTTAATCTAAAACTATACGAATGAATTGGCCCATTTATAACTTCCCATTGCCGCTCATGCCAGCCCTCTAAAAGTAAAAAAATTGCCAGCCACCAGTCTATTTTTTGCCATAAAGTTAAATCGGTCTCTAAGCAATTAACAGGAATTAATTCATGCGGAACAAGTAAATACCCATCAACACCTACATATTTAGCCCACTCAGGAAGTAAAACTTTTTTTAATTTTAGAGGTAAAACAGCCTCAAATTTATGATTAAGTTCTTCTATTGGAAGAAGTGAAATTTCATTACTGTTTTCCACCCAGAATTGCCGTAAAGAAATTAAAGCATGTTCTTTAATAAGCGCAGCATTTGGAATATTGATTTCGATTTTATGCATCTATAAATTGTTGATGCCAAATTTCAAGGCTTAGCGCGCCCCATAACTGTCTTGAGCCAACACCCTGATTAATTATCATACTTTCTAGCGCTTTTTTTGTAAAAATATTTCTCTCAACACTAGCTTTGGATAATAAGGTGTCAGCAACAAAATCTCTCACCACGCCACCCCTCATCCACTCAGCTAGGGGCACCGGAAATCCCATCTTATCCTTGCGATTAAGAATTGGTTTCGGCAATATATGTGAAACTGATTTCTTTAAGATATGTTTTGTTTTACCACCTTGAAACTTTAACTGGGGAGGCATTTGTGTAACTAAATCCATAATCCGGTAATCTAGCAATGGTACCCTTGATTCAATTGAATGCGCCATACTTACCCTATCCTCAACTTGTAACAGCGCTGGTAATAAAGTTTTTTGATCAAAATACGTCATCTTATTAATATACGAAGTGGTTTCTGGATTGTTAAAAATTCTTTGAAAATCAGAGAATAATCCATCACGATTAAAGGTTTTTATCAAATCTGGATTTAATATTTCTTTAATATCCTTACTTCGATCAATTAAATGGAAGTATCTGCTATCCATATTATCAAAAAGCCCTCTGCTCCAAAACTGCTTAATCAATGGAGTGTACTCTTTCAAAATAGCGAGATTGGGAACAATTGATTCTAGCGTTACCAGGTGATTTCCTTCTTCCTGGCTTTCGAATATTGCACCCTTTAGAGCCTGCTCGAGGTAGCCAATGAGGTATCTAGCATATCCACCAAATATCTCATCACCGCCTTGTCCTCCCAGAACTACTTTCACATGCTCTGCCGCAAGCTTACTGACCAAATATTGGGGAAATACGCCAGGACCAGCGAGAGGTTCATCTAGAGCATATATCAATTTAGGTATCAGATCTACAAAATCTTGATCTGTTGGCACTACTTCAAAATAATCGCAATTAGAATGTTCAATTAAAATCTTTGCATATTTTGATTCATCATATTGAGACCCATCTTTAAATCTTCCATGAAACACCGGCATTCGACCATCCGAATGCCTTGAAGCTAGTACAGCAACCAGACTAGAATCTATACCACCCGATACATAGGATCCGACTGGAACATCGGAACGCATTTGAAGCATCGTACTGTCCTCAAGCAAGTAAAGAAGTTTTTCTCTAAACCATGTTTCAGTATGTTCATAATCAACTTGATAATCTTGCTTCCAATACGATATATTAGATTCAATTCGATTGCCAGTCCCAGTAAGATAATGTCCAGGTTCAATTTTTAGAACATTTTTAAAAAGTGTCCTATCATCAAGGCAAAATTGAAATGACATGTACTGCTCAAGAGACTTATCATCCCTCTCAACATGAATCTCAGGATGACATAAGATTGCCTTAATTTCAGAGGAAAAAATTAGCTCATTTGATGTCTTTGAATAGTAAAGTGGTTTAATTCCAAAATGATCTCTCGCTGCTACCCATGAACCACTCTGACGATCATGAAAGACAAAAGAAAACATTCCATTGAGCGTTGGTAGGGCTGCTATTCCGCGGTGGATTAGTAGCTGGAGAAGAACTTCAGTATCTGATGCTGTTTTTAAAGACACTCCAATTGCACGTAACTCAAGAGCCAACTCTAAATAGTTATAGATTTCACCATTAAAAACTAATTTATATCGACCGCATCTAGAAGTCATGGGTTGCTGCCCATTATCAACATCAATTACTGCTAAACGGCAATGCCCAAGCAAAGCTTGGGCATTAACATAGTCTATACCAGCACCGTCAGGACCTCGATGTGAAATTTTATCCAACATTTCTGAGACCAAAGGTTTTCGAAAAGAGATATCTAGGCCATCAACCAGGAGGGCAACTATTCCACACATTTATAACGATACTTTAAGTTAATTGGATTGTAATTAGGCTACTGAAAATGATCATTAGATAAACTCCAATTAGCGTGTCTTGATTTTATGGAGTTTCTCCAGCCACCCCACGGCCAGTAATAAAGAATTGTCATAACAATATATCCCAAAGTTGTTACGCTTCCTACCATTTTGCTACTACTTTGCTTTTGGTCATAACGAAGTATAAAGGGGACTTCAGTGAATTTGGCATCAAGTAATTTTAATTTCACCACCTTTTCCAGGGTGCATGTAAAGCCTAGACCCTTTAATTGAATAAAGTTATTTCCAAAAAAACTAACCGCCTCCTTAATTTTCTCGGCCCTGTATGCACGAAACCCACATGAATATTCTCGAAGTCCCTTGATTGGAAAAAATAATTTCATAAAGGAGTTTGCTCCATAACTAATAAAAGTACGGTAGGAATTTACTCCAAGTTGGCCACCGCCCTCAGCAAAGCGCGAAGCAACTACAACATCGTAACCTTCTCTGATTTTATTAATTAGGTTAGGTATAAACTCTGGCTCATGAGTATCGTCACAATCAAGGCGCACAATCACATCGCCAGCACTAGATAGCTGACTTGCAAGCTCAAATAGATCCCTTGAGGACTCCCCCAAGCCACGATTAATTTTGTGATGAATAATTTCTAAAGGTATGCTTCTTTTAAAATCCTCCAACATTTTTTGAGTACCATCAGTGCTTCCATCATTGCAAACTATTATTTTATAACCCTCATTAAAATTACTTAATTCAGTATTTAATTTGGGAATCAACGTCGGCAAAGATTTCTCTTCATTTAAGGCAGGCAGCAAAACAAAAATCATAAATTTCCCCAAACATAATTAGCAATTTTTTTTGCCGCATCTCCATTGCCGTAAACACTTTTTTCTACATTAGAATTTGGCAAAACTCGACGACTAAAGGCCGCTATAATTTTTTCGAAATTGGCGCCAGTCAAAACATTCCATCCCATTTCAACAGTCTCAACCCACTCAGTTTCATCCCTTAACGTTATACAGGGAACTTTATGAAAATATGACTCTTTTTGGATGCCGCCGGAATCTGTCAATACCAATTGAGCGCCCATTTCCAATCTCTGCATTTCAAGATATGGCAGGGGTTCAAGAATGCGTAATCCACTTAACCAATCCTGCCTCCCTAATCTTTTTATTAAACTATACGTTCTTGGATGAATCGGCATAACAATATCCAATGTTTCATTTATTATTTGCAATGCTTGAAAAATTGCCTCTAATTTTTTAGGATCATCCGTATTCTCAGCCCTATGAAGTGTGCAAAGTGCATATTCCTTTTCTTTAATTTCCCAATTATCAAGAGAGATTATCAATTTCGCTTTCTCTTGATAATACAATATTGCGTCATACATAACATCACCAACATTAATAACAATCTGATCCTGGCTTTTGGTATTTGTATAAGGGAATCCCTCGCTTTTAAGATTTGAAACTGCCACTGCACTTGGGCAAAACAATGTACTGGAAATCCTATCGGTTAATACACGATTGACTTCCTCTGGCATGATTAAATTATGAGATCTAAGACCAGCTTCAATATGAATAACAGGTAAATGGAGCTTACAAGCTGCTAACGCACCTGCTAGTGTTGAGTTAGTATCGCCATAGACCAAAACCTGATCCGGCCTCTCAGACATCAATATATGCTCTATCCCCTCTAGCATACGCCCCATCATGGCCCCGTGAGATAAGCTTGCAATTCCAAGATTAAATGTTGGTTGCGGCAAATCCATTTGATCAAAAAAGACATCGGACATATTTGAATCAAAATGTTGTCCTGTATGAAGAATTTTTTCCTCGATGCTTGTATAGCTCTTAAAAGCACGACTTACTGTTGCCGCTTTTATAAATTGCGGCCTTGCTCCAAGTATGGTTATTATTTTCATAACTGAAGCTAATAAGAAATTCGTGAAATGGCTTCCACAATTTTTACAATGTCGTCCTCACGCAAATATGCACTCATCGGCAGACTTAGCACTTGGCCTGCAACTTTTTGCGCAACAGGAGTACAGCCTGTGCAGCAAAAATCCTTATATGCCGGTTGCTCATTCATTGGCACGGGGTAGTGAATGGCAGTTGGAAAACCGGCGGCCGTCAATTTCTCTTGTACAAGTTTGCGACGATTTGTAAATATCGTGTACTGCGCAAATACACTAGTTCTGTCATGTTTCTGCATAACTCTTGATATGCCAGCTTCATCAAGAAGTTCATTGTAAATATTGCCCAACCTACTCCGATTTAGAATTTCTTGATCAAAGTAATCGAGCTTTGCCAAAAGAATTGCACACTGCAGAGTGTCCATGCGGCCCCCAACACCCACTCTACTATGCACATAACGATCTGATTGCCCATGAATTCTGATTTCTCGACAGGCATGCGCAATTGATTCATCATTAGTAAAAATTGCTCCACCATCTCCATAACATCCCAGTGGCTTACTGGGAAAAAAGCTGGTACAGCCAATCGTGCTTAGATTGCAACTTTTTTCATTCCTATATGTAGAGCCAAAGCTTTGAGCGCCATCTTCCACAACAGCAATATTGCCATGGTGAGCTGCTAAATGGTTTATTTCGTCCATATTTGCAGGTTGTCCATACAGACTTACCGGAATAATTGCTTTTGTATTTAGGCTTATCTTCTCCTTCAGCAACTTTGTATCTATATTGCAAGTATCATGCTCGATATCTACAAAGATTGGGGTTGCACCAAGAAGGACGATAACCTCAATGGTCGCGGCAAATGTAAATGGAGTTGTTATAACTTCATCGCCCTGACCAACACCTAATGCCATTAGGCTGATAAGCAACGCTTCTGTTCCACTTGAAACGGTGATGCAATACTTTGAATTTGTAAATGCTTTCAGCCTATCCTCTAACTCAGAAACCTCTGGACCCATGATGTATACACCATGTTCTAGCACTTTATTGATTCGATCGTGAATTTTTGGTTTTAAAAATTCATATTGCGATCTTAGGTCAACAAAAGGGATATTCATCATTCTTCTCTGACAACCTGGCCACCAATTAAGCGATAGATCTGCATAGTATGAGGGCACTTATAGCGTCCTTCATCGCCAGTCATTGACAAAGGAATTCGCTCCCCAAACTCACTCATCCAGCCTATTTGCTTGGCGGGAACTCCCACCATCAATGCATAAGGCTTGACATCTTCATTCACCAGAGTGCCTGCACCAATGAAAGCGAATTTTTCAACCACCACTCCGCAAACAATTGTACAATTTGCGCCTAAGGTTGCCCCCATCTTAACAATGGTGTTTCGATATTCGCTTTTTCTCTCAACGAGAGATCGAGGGTTATATACATTTGTAAAAACCATACTTGGGCCACAAAACACCCCATCCTCCAGGATTACCCCATCGTAAATGGAGACATTATTTTGTATCTTACAATTATTTCCAATTGTGACTCTATTTCCGATAAAAACATTTTGCCCAATGGATACGTTACACCCAACTCTGGCTCCGCCAGAGATATGAGAAAAGTGCCATATCCGACTTCTTACCCCAATCTGAGCTCCATCATCGATAATAGCACTCGAGTGAATATCAACATCATGATATTGATTGATTGATGGACTCATATTCAGATAACTTCAAGCAACATTAGGTAGCATTTATAAATCAAAACTCAAGCGGTATTGAGATTGTTTTACCATCTTTTGACGACATATATGCGGCAATAATTAATTCCAGGGATTTCAAGCCTTCACGCCCATCTGTTACAGGTTCCTCTTGTCCACGCATTACTTGTATGACATTTTGATAGTAGATTGGATGCCCGACCCCATATACTGAAGTTGTATCGTAATTGGCGGCACTAATGGACAAATCGTAATCCATCCTATCCTCAAATGCCCATTCCTTAATTTCATTTACAGCCACTCCACCAATTTTAACGGTGCCCTTTTCGCCCAAAATTGTGATACTGCCCTCCAAGTTTTTGGGGTAAGTTAACATGGTCACACTCATCGATCCCAGGGCGCCGTTTCTCCACTTAATATTCAAAACACCTGTATCCTCAACCTCAATTTCTCTAGTTGTACTCGTCATAGCCTGCAGTCTCTCAACTGGTCCAATCAACCAATCAAGCAAATCAACGTAATGACTAGCCTGGTTCATAAACGCCCCCCCATCAAACTCCCAGGTCCCCCTCCAACCGCTACCCTGATCATAATAAGATTGAGGTCGATTCCAAAATACGTTTACTTGAACCAGGTGAATCCTTCCAAATCTTTTCTCAGTCAATGCACGCTTCAAAAGCTGCAAGGTAGCGTTATACCTATTTTGCTTTACAACAAATAGGCGAACACAAGCTTTATCGCATGCCTGAACCATGCGTATACCATCCCGCCAACGAGTGGCCATTGGCTTTTCAGTCATCACATTTATTTTATATTCTGCCGCAAGTATAGTTTGTTGTGCATGCAATCCACTTGGAGTGCATAGAATCACAAGATCAATTGACTCTATTGCAAACATTTCCTCAAGGTCAAGATAACCTGGCACTTTGTATTCATTGGTAAATTTATCTAAAATAGCGGTGTCAACATCGCATAGTGCAACTAATCTCAAATCATTTTTGAATATTTCAATTGACTCGAAATGATTTTTTGATATTCGACCACAACCGACAATTGCAACCTTAATCTTTTCTGACTCAACAATGTGTTTATAGCGCATCATATAGATCCCAACTTTCTACAAACGAAATGTCGTAAAACCCGCATTAATTGATTCTTGTTTATCAAAAAGCGCTTTTACATCTGCCAATACCGGCAGACTTGACTTGCATCTCTCCCTAAGTTCCGCGGGCTTTAAATTTCGGTATTCCTCGTGACCAACTGCCACGACCAGTGAATCTAAATTATTAAGACAATCTAGATCCGATAATTTAATTCCATAATCGCTTAAAACTTCAGTGTGATTAGCCCAAGAATCGACGACAATCACATTCACACTCCACTGCTTAAGCTCATTAATTAAATCAATAACCTTACTATTGCGAATATCCGGACAGTTTTCTTTAAAGGTAACCCCCATTACACCAACAGTACTACGTGATACATCGATTCCATTTTTTAACATTAATCGAATAACATTTCTCGCTACATACCTTGCCATATTATCGTTTATTCGCCGTCCAGCTAAAATAACTTGAGGGTGATAACCAAGCTCCTCAGCTTTATGTGTCAAATAATATGGGTCAACCCCAATACAGTGACCCCCGACCATTCCTGGTCGAAAAGGTAAAAAATTCCACTTGCTGCCTGCAGCTTGAAGTACCTCTGTTGTATCTATTTGGAGTCGCTCAAAAATAACAGATAGCTCATTTACAAATGCAATATTAAGATCACGCTGGCTGTTCTCAATCACTTTTGCAGCCTCTGCAACTTTTATTGAACTCACCATCCAAGTTCCAGCTTTAATAATACTTGCATAAAGTGCATCAATCTTATTTGCAACCTCCGGCGTACTGCCGCTCGTTATTTTTTTTATCTTTGTCAAAGTATTGACTTTATCCCCAGGGTTAACTCTTTCGGGACTATATCCACAGTAGAAATCTTTATTAAATTTCAAATTAGATTCTTTCTCAAGGATCGGAACACAAACCTCTTCAGTGCATCCTGGATAAACAGTAGACTCATAGATTACTATGGATCCAACCCTTAAAGCACCTCCAACAATCCTACTCGCACTTATAATTGGATTCAAATCTGGGCGATTAGCTCGGTCAATCGGAGTGGGAACCGTAACAATGAAAATGTCACATTCCTTAAGTCTAGAAGCATCTTCAGTAAATTCAAGTAGCCTAGATTTACAAAGATCCTGTGCTGGAATTTCTAAGGTGCTGTCTTTTCCTGACTTTAGCTCTCGAATTCGCTCGCTATTAATGTCATATCCAAGTACTAACCTATTTTTTCCAAACTCAACCGCTAATGGTAGACCAACATAACCCAGGCCTATTATTGCAATTTTTGAATTTTCTGCATTCAACACTTCTCCCCCCTCAAATCACTACTCATTGGATAATATAGCTCCAATAATTTTTTATCTAACATTCATTTCAGCTTGCAATAACTATCGATAGCCTCAACAACTTGATCTATTTTTTCATAGGTTAATTCTGGATATATTGGTATCGATAGAATTCTTGATTGATTAAAGTGTGCGTTTGGAAATTCCTCTGGGATGTGCTGAAATCGAGCATAGGCCCTTAAAAAAGGGAGTGCAACTGGATAATTAATCGTTGTTTGAATTCCACGTGAATTGAGATATTTTGCTAATTCGTCACGTTTTTCATGCTTAACAACATATAAATGCCATACATGCTCCATTTCCTCAGCTACTTTTGGTACGGTTATTTTTTTTATCGGTGAAAGCATTTTAGCGTATCGACTGGCGTGCGATTGACGCAATTTTGTCCAATTTAGAAGATGTGGTAGTTTAACCGACAATATTGCAGCCTGAATTCCATCAAGCCTACTATTTATTCCCTCAATTTTATGTTCGCCTTTTTTTAATCCACCATGACGTGCAAACATTGCCATCTTATCTGCGAGAAATTCATCGTTTGTTGTTATTGCACCAGCATCCCCCATCGCGCCTAAATTTTTACCTGGGTAAAAAGAATAAGAGGCAGCTATTCCAAAAGTGCCAACTAACTTTCCATTGCAACGTGCAAGATGTGCTTGGGCGCAATCCTCTATTACCCATAATTTATTCCTATCTGCTATATCCATAATTTTATGCATATTAGCCGGTTGACCATAAAGATGAACTGGTATTACCCCAACAGTCTTCGTCGTGATTTTTGACTCAAGGGCAGCCGGGTCGATAGTAAAAGTTTCTTTATCGACATCGCAAAAAACTATGTTGGCGCCAGCTTGGGTAACTGTTTCAGCTGTTGATATCCAAGAATGGGCCGGCACAATAACTTCATCACCCGGCCCAACATCTAGAGCCCGCATAGCAATATACAAGGAGTCGGTTCCATTTGCGCATGAGACACAGTACTTTCGCTCCATAATTTGAGCAAACATTTTCTCAAAATTATCCACATATGGCCCACGAATAAATGAAGAGCTTTTGATAACATCCTTAATGACACTGTCAATTTCACCTTGAATATTTAAGTATTGTTCGTATAAGTCAACAGATGGAATTTTGAAATTCATTTTCATCAACCGAGGATTATTTTTCTTATTAATTTTGCAGGATTGCCAGCATAGACTCCAGGCACAACAATATCTTTTGTCACCACAGATCCGGCCCCAATAACAGTATTGCTACATATAAAAACAGGTAAGATTGTTGCATTACTACCAATTGACACATTACTCTCAATTCGAGTGCGCTTCCAAAATGAGCGATTTCCCCTTGCTGGAGCACCTTCTTCAAATAAATCATTAATAAACATCACGCCATGACCTACAAAGCAATACTCACCTATCTCTACTAGTTCACATATGAAAGTGTGAGACTGAATCTTTGAGCTTGCACCAATAATTACCCCTTTTTGTATCTCAACAAATGGGCCTATAAAGGCCTTATCTCCAATAAAACATTCGTAAATATTGACTGGATTAATGATAGTTACATCAACTCCGAAAGTTACATCGATAATCTTAGATTCATAAATCTTTTCTGAGCTCATAAACCCCCACCAAGCCTACCTAACTGCGGCTTAAATCTTAAAAAGACTTCTTTACCAGTCTCAATAGATTCATAAATTGCATTAATTAACTCAATACTCTTGCGACCCTCAAGGCCATCGACAAGGTGTTTGCGATTATTTTTAATGCAATCAACAACATGCTCGTAATATGCTTTATGCCCAAATCCATAAATATTTGGGGGGTTGACTGAATAATTTTTTATAACATCGCTATCTCCTGCCTCTAGCTTTGCAAAATTCCAAACTTTCATTTCATTTACAGCAAAACCTCCAATTTCAACCGTACCGCCCTCGCCTAATATTGAAATTGATCCTTCAAGATCTTTTGGGCGAGTCGCAGTTGTAGCCTCAATAACACCTAGGGCACCATTTTGAAATTTAAGCACGACTACCGCTGTATCTTCAGCTTCAATATTTGCTAATGCAGTTACACTACGGGCAAATACACTCTCAACATCACCGACCATCCATTCGAGAAGATCTATATGGTGACTAGCTTGATTTGTTAGAACGCCACCGTCCATCAACCAAGTCCCGCGCCACGGGGCTTGGTCATAATACTCTTGTGTTCGACACCATCTAACCCGAACGGTTCCTAACACCATTTTGCCAAATCTTTGCTTTTCAATCGCATCACGCAACTTAATAACTGGGACATTAAAACGATTCTGTTTGACAACAAATAATTTTATTCCGGCTTCGTCACACGCACGAATCATTAAATCAGAATCAGCTACGGTTAAAGCCATTGGCTTTTCAACCACAATATGCTTTCGATATTGCGCTAGCTCAACCACATTGGTCGCATGATTTCCACTCTCCGTTAGAACCACAACAACATCGATATGTTCTGACATCATCATATCGTGCATATCAACATAAAATGGCACAGAATAATTCTTCGCTACAGTCTGAGCTTTATTTTTATCCAAATCACATACAGCAACCAATCGACCGCCATCAATTTGCTCCAAACCCAATAATTCCGAGTGCTTCTTAGCGATCCTTCCGCATCCAACCAAAGCAAAGCGTAACATTTATCAACCTCACGTTAAATCGGATTAGAAAAACTTGATCTTCCGATAGTTTAATTCATTAGTTTTTACAAAAAAGCCATCAGCAGCAAAGTATTAATATTCAAGCCATTACAAAATACTAGAAAGTAGGCTTAATCATATTTTGTAGTAAGACTTAAACCACTCCACAAATTTTTCTACGCCGCGCTTAATAGGGGTGTTAGGTCTGTAGTTAAAATCAGAGACTAAATCATCAATGTTTGCCCATGTATCCAGAAGATCCCCTGCCTGGAGTGGAAGCAACTCAATGTTTGCCTTAGTGCCGAGGGCATTTTCAAGTTGAGCTACATAATCTAACAGCTTTACCGGCTGACTATTGCCTATGTTGTAAACACGCCATGGGGCAAAACTAGTACCTGAGTCAGGATTGCCCTCAGCCCACCGAATATTAGGCGCAGCGATGTTATCTAATGCACAGATAACCCCTTCAACAATATCATCAATGAAAGTAAAGTCACGCAAATGATTGCCATTATTAAAGACTTTTATTACCTCTCCCCGCATAATGCTAGTAGCAAATTTTTGAAGCGCCATATCCGGCCGATCCCAGGGGCCGTATACGGTAAAAAAACGTAGTCCAGTAGATGGTAAGTCATATAAATGACTATAGGAATGCGCCATAAGCTCATTAGCCTTTTTAGTTGCCGCATACAAACTCAAAGGATGGTCAACATTGTCATGCACTGAAAATGGAAGTTTCACATTTGCTCCATAAACACTAGATGAGCTTGCATAGACAAGGTGGTCCACTTTGTATTGACGGCATCCCTCAAGGACATTTCCAAAACCCACTAAATTGCTATCTATGTATGCGGCAGGATTCTCCAGGGAATAGCGAACTCCAGCCTGAGCAGCTAAATGAACTACTCTATCTGGCCTGTACACTTTAAATAAGTGAGCAGCTGAATCCCGATCAGCAAGATCGAGTCGTTGATGCGTATAGCCAGGATGATCTACATGTCGCTGTAAGCGATCCTCCTTTAGAGTTTGGCTATAGTAATTATTGTGATTATCAACCCCAATTACTTCATCACCCCTTGCAAGTAAACGCAAGGCTAGCGCAGAACCAATAAATCCAGCGGCCCCAGTAACAAGAACTCTCAAAGCATGCCTCCTAAATTATCTAAAACCTATATTCTTTTTTTTCAATCTTGAATTAAATAGGATTGCAATTAAAAGACCAAATAAAAGACCCAAAAAAGTACCCCAAAGAATTGAAATAAACCTTTTACCCCTATGCTCCACCGGCACTATTGTTATTTCAGAAACCAATTCTGAGTAAGAAATACTATTCAATGAAAGCAAATCTATAGATATCAAATTTATTGCCTCAGGCTGAATGCGCTTGGCCTTATTAGAAGTGTTGTTTAAAGTGTCAAGATCTGAAAGGGCTTTGCTCAAAAGATGAGCCCTAATTTTTAATTGGGTACTGTAAGATTGATCAACAAATTTAATCCACTCTGATATACACTTCTGAGCATCATCTGGGGTCTTAATATAAATTTTGTAATCGAGTGTGTTTTGAATTTTAGGATTAGGCGCAACACTCAATCTGCGGACACTATTTAAATCAAACGCCCCACATAGTAGATTTATTTTCTCCAATTGTTTTTGAGACTCATTCATTAGCTCATCTGCAGACTGCAGAGTAGAGTAATTTCTCTTGGCTAAATCAAAATATTGGGGCAATTTTATCAAGGCATTAACTTCGAATACCTCAGCTTGTGGTTTTAAAAAAATAAAGGTGCAAATTAAACCAATTCCCCCAAAAGCCACTATGATTTTCCACCAGGCAAAAACGAAAAAAAAGAGGTTTTCGGAGCTGTGATTGTATTTTTTCCTTAAATAGTCAACTAGACTTAATTTAGATACCATATTTTTTAATGTTGTTTTTCCGTATGAAGATCATTGTAATCCTCATGTCATAAATATAGTTGAATCTGTTCGCTTTAATGTACTTATAAGACTAGCCGAGTGATTGTCGGTTTACTTTTTTTTAGCAACTAAAATAAACTCGCTAGACCAGCTAACTTTTATTGATTTATTGATAACCCGGATTATGGGGATCGCCAATAAATATCCAATCACATTAAGTATTCTGAATGGCGTCCACTCCAAAAGATGCTGAAATCTATAAGGCATTACATCGACCACAATTAAATCCGCCTCTTTGAAGGTTTTAAGCCAATTGTTAATACCCCACTCTCGATACTCATGCCAAATACCTCTATAATGCTGGCCATGCGTTACGGGGAGTAAATACAAATAAACTCTGGCAAGCCTATGAGTCTCTAGATACTTAGCTACTCCAGACAAAAGAGTATTGACACTCAGTCCAGATTCAGTTGCCAATGTTCTAATTAATATTTCATTATAAGCTGGGTTTTTTAAATAATGAGATAACCTTGGAATTATCTTATAGAATTCTCTGCTGGAAATGCTTAATTCTTTCTCAGGCGCATTTTCCGATACTAACAATCTAATAATCTTAGGATAGTGGGACATCTTCCGCATATTGATAAAAAATTGTAGCGGCTGTCGACATAGGTAGTATCTAAATAATCGGAAAATACAAAGTAATCTTGTTCCTGTAATGCATAAAACTAGCCCCCCAGGCTTTAAAACTCTTTTAATTTCGCTATTGAAGGCAACAACATCCGGCACATGCTCGATTACTGAATTGTGGTAAACGACATCAAAAAAACAGTCTGGATAGGGGAGGCTCAACCCATCGTTGGACATGAATTCGACTCTATCTACTGCCAAGCCATCTAATACACTTTTCCTTATTGAGGCAGCATCCCCCATCCAATTCTCAGTCTGAGCCAAATCAGTAATTTTAACATTCCCAAATAACGATAAAAGGGCCCCATGAATACCTTGACCACATCCAATTTCAAGAATTTCATTATGCTTATATTTTCGAAGAATTGGGATAACAAAGTCGAAGATAATTAATTTAATAATAACCTCTGAGCGATTTAACTCCTTATTTTTATCAGCGAAATTTAAATATTTAACGACTAATGATTTTGGAATATTTTGAAAAGGAAACATAATTTATGATCGGTTAATAGATATATTTTTGCTAAAATGATGATGATCGAAACGCTCAGTATATGAGTTATGGTGCTTACTGTCATGAAGTATTACCCTTTCAATAGGAGTTCTACTAAGTAAGATCTATCTTGCCCCCTAATGCTTGTAACAACGATGATTTTTTTCTCGCTCACATATTGCAGTTTTTCATTTCACAATTAATCTTTACCGTACGTATTTTCAAAGCGCACGATATCTCCTTCACCAAGGTAACCACTGAACTGCTGTCAATTTAGGTCCACTACCAAAGAGAGTATTTCTATAGTAAATCATTGCAGCAACATGGGTTGATTTTGGGTGCTTGGGTTTGGGGTGCTGGTGGTCTATAATCTAATGCACTATGTGGCCTAACATGGTTATAGTGCTTGACCCACTCCCCCACGATAATTTGGGCTTCTTTAAGGTTGTAAAAGATCTCCCCATCCAAAAGGTTGTCTCTGAAGGTGCCGTTAAAGCTCTCACAAAAGCCATTCTCCCAAGCACTCCCTGGTTCAATGTAAGCAGTCTTCACTCCAATACCAGATAACCAACTGCGTAGCTCTTTAGCAATAAATTCTGGGCCGTTATCACTTCGGATGTACTCTGGGATACCGTTTTCAATCATGGCGTTGGCCAGTTGTTCAATCACTTGGGTCGAGCCAATTCTTCTGGCGCAGTGGATCGTTAAGCATTTCCTGGTGAACTCATCAATCATGGTGAGCATCCGGATCTTGCCACCATAAGCATCTCTAATAAAGACAAAGTCGTAACTCCACACATGATTGGGGGCAGTAGCTCGCAGCCTCATACAACTGCCATCGGAGAGCCAGAGTCTACCTCTAGGAGGCTACTTTTGTGGGATCTTTAAGCCTTCTTGCCGCCAAATGCGAGCGACCTTGGCGGTAGTCGCTTGTCCCCAACCAACATTACGCATCATGCTGGCAATAAAGCGATAGCCATACCGGCCATAGGTGCTAGCCATCCGGATGACCTCGGCTCTAAGCGGCTCTTCGTCATCTCTAGGTAATGGCATGTACCGATACGCTGCTCTGGATAGCCCCACTAATTCACAAGCTAAGCGCTCTGATGTTGAGTATTTATTCATCAACACCTGAGCAGCTGTTTTGCGTTTAGCAGGGCTTAGAAGTTTCCCTTAATGACTTCCTTGAGCATGACTTCTCGTAGCGATAAGTCCGCTACGAGCTTCTTAAGCCGGGTATTTTCCACCTCCAGATCATTGTACTTACGTGCCTGATCGACTTTCATACCACCATAGATCTTGCGCCAGCGATAGTAGCTTTGCTCAACCGTGCCCACTTCTTTACAAGCTTGGGCTAGGGTTTTGCCATTGGTGGTTAAAACATCGATTTGACGCAATAAGGTGACGATTTGCTCGGGTTTAAGACGTTGGTCTTTTGCCATATTTAGCACTCCTTTAAGTGAGAGATTATCAAAAATCCTCTCTTATGGAGTGGTACTAAAAATCAGGTCAGTTCAATTGAAAAATCGACTGCTGAGTATATAAGGCCAAAAATTTTCTGCACATAGCATCTGCTTCATCGCAATTATTAAAGTTTATTTCAAGTAACTTTGACCCAAAAAATTCCCAATCTAAAAAATCTTCTTGAATTCTAACAATTTTAGGGTGCCTAGTTGGCTCTGATGAATCCACTATAAACATCTCTTCAACCAACTTTTCACCAGGCTTTAGGCCCGTAAACATGATTTCAATGCCTTCAGAAGGATTGTTGGAGCTTTTAACAGTCTTGCCTGATAGCCAAACCATTTTTCTAGCGAGCTCATAAATTTTTACCGGCTCGCCCATATCCAGCAAAAACATATCCCCCCCTTTGGCAAGTGATGAGGCCTGAATTACAAGTTCCGCAGCTTCACTAATAGTCATAAAGTACCTCGTTACCTCTGGATGAGTAACTGTAACGGGTCCACCCCGTGTGATTTGCTCCCTAAAGATAGGAACCACTGAACCCGATGAGCCCAATACATTTCCAAACCTTACGATTGAAAAGCATGTTTCGTGAAAAATGTTTTTTTTAAACTTCGGGGATGCAAATGATTGCAAGATCATTTCAGAGAGTCTTTTCGACATTCCCATTACACTAGTCGGTCGCACAGCCTTATCAGTACTAATTAAGGTAAAGTTTTTTACTCCAAGCTCATATGCTGCTTTTGCAACATTTAACGTTCCTATTATGTTATTTTTAAATGCTGCTGAAATATTATTCTCAACAAGACTTACATGCTTGAATGCCGCAGCATGAAATATGGTGCTTGGTTTAAATTTTTCAACTATTGACCGAATTTGCATCTCATCTGAAACTGATGCAAGCAATGAAAAAATAGCCGATCTAGGAAAATTAATTTTTTTCGCAAACGCATAAAGCTCTTCTGATATTGTGAATAAATTAAATTCTGAATAGTCAATTATGATAATTTGATTTGGCATTTGTCTAATAATTTGCCTACAAAGCTCACTGCCAATTGATCCACCAGCTCCAGTTATTAAGACTACCTTATTAATTATATTTTGACCTAAAAGATCACTTATCGGCTTAACTGGCGAGCGCAACAATAAGTCTTCAATATTAATTTCTTTGACATCCTCTAGGTTAACTTTGCCGTCATTAATATCATCTAACTTTGGCAATGTTCTTAAATGGACTTGATAGGCACTCAATTTACGCAGAATTGCCTGATACCGATCTCGTTGAGCGGATGGAATTGCAATAAAAATTTCTTTTACATCAAGATTTTTAACTAGCTCGTCAATTTTTTCAGGCGGATACACCTGAATCTTCTTGATATCCTTATCATAGAGCGCAGAATTATCATCAATAAAACCAACT